>CAXNGP010000006.1:0-18059 GCA_964201845.1 Pirellulales bacterium | reverse complement strand
TGGACAGGCCACGACGCTCGAGCACACCTCCGGCCTCGACCTGCCGCCAGGACGCCGGCTTGCGGCCTGGGTTTTCGCTCGTCGAGCTCCTCGTGGTGATCGCCGTCATCGCCACTCTGGTCGCATTGATGTTGCCGGCCTTGCAGGCCGCGCGCGAGTCGGCCCGCCGCATCGCCTGCGCGAGCAACCTGCGGCAGATCATGGTCGCCACCCAGGCCTACACGACGGCCCGCGGCCGGCTGCCGCCCGGAGGCGGCTACGCCAGCGATCCCGCGAACACCTTCGAGCAGTCGTGGACGACCGAACTCTACGGCTCGACCACGATGTACCTGCTTCCCTTCATCGAGCAGGCGCCGCTGTTCGACAACTACGACTTCGACGCGACCAAGGTGACCAATGGCAAGCGGGGGGTGCGGCTCGACGACCAGCGGATCGGCGGCAGCTACAGCACGGGGGCCCTGATCCGCAGCGCCGTGATCCCGCTCTACATCTGCCCGTCCGACCCGAGCCGTCCGGTCTCCACGGCGACGCTCCAGCCGGATCCCGGGCGCGGGTCGCTCAACTACGCCGCCTCGGCCGGCGGCCGGAAGCTTTCCACGACGGGCAACAACTCGATTGCGCCCTGCCCCTGCACGAACTCGTGGAACAACTACTACACGCTGCCCAACTCGTCCGGCAACGAATATCGCACCAGCGGCCCCTTCCACCGCCTCACGCCGGTGTTCGGCACGCGGGCGAGTGACCGCCTTCGCGACCTGACCCGCCTGACCACAAAGCCCGGCGACGTGACCGACGGCCTTGCGAAGACGATCTTCTTCGGCGAGACGCTGCCCCAGTGCTCGGTGCACGCCAACAACGGCTGGGGTATGACCGACAACGGCTGCGGGCTCGTCAGCACGCAGATTCCGATCAACGCCGACTCCTGCCGGCCGTTCAACGATTCCTCCCGCGGTCGTGGCGACAACTGCAGCCTGCCCTGCAACTGGGTCACCTCGCTGGGATTCAAGTCGCGGCATCGCGGCGGGGCCTGGTTCGCCATGGGCGACGGCCGGACCGTGTTCGTCACCGAACTGATCGACCACTGGGTCTATCAGGCCCTCGGCGGCAAGGCCGACGGAGGCATGGTGGGCCCGGCCAACGCCAGCGGCCGGCAGGGCGTACAGCCGGTGGTGCCATGACGCCGGCAGTCGGGTGAACCGCCGCCGGCGCTCGATTCCAGCAAGCCGTCAACCGAACAGCTGGCGGATCGGCTCGCCGTCGCGGACGATCATCACCGGCCGGCCGGTCGACGTGCGGTATTCCTGGCGGTGGTCGATGCCCAGGCAACGGTAGAGCGTCGCGGCCACGTCGTCGGGCTTGATGCCCTCCGCCTTCGGGCCGGCTCCCTTCTCGTCGCTCTCGCCCACGACCTGCCCGCCCTTGATGCCGCCGCCGGCCATCAGCATGAACATCGAGCGCGGGTAGTGATCGCGGCCACCCCGGACGTTGATCTTGGGCGTGCGGCCGAACTCGCCGGTCACCATCACGGCCGTCGAGTCGAGCAGGCCCTTCTGCTCGAGGCCCACGAACAGCGCCGCGAGCCCCTCGTCGAGCGTCGGCAGGAGCTTGTCCTTGAGCTTGGGGAAGTTGTCGGCGTGGGTGTCCCAGCCGCCGAGCTGGACCGTGACGAACCGCACGCCCGACTCGACCAGCCGCGTCGCCAACAGGCAGCTCTGGCCGAAGTCGGTGGCCCCGAACGGCGCCGCGAACTTCGGATCCTCCTTCGAGACGTCGAACGCCTGGCGGGACTGCCGCGAGGTGATGATCGTGCGGGCCTGCTGCGAGAAGCTGTCGAGGCCCTCGACGAGCTGGCTGTCGTCGGCCAGCTCGGCGAACGTGGCATCGAGGTCGCGAAGCAGGGCCTGCCGCCGGTCGACCTGGGCCACCGTCAGCGTGCCGTCGAGCGCCACACCGCGGACGGTGAAGGGCAGGCCAGCCTTTGGGGTGGCGTTGGTGCCGAAGGCGGCGTACCGCACCCCGAGGTAGCCCGCGCCGTGGCGGCTGGTGGGAACCGCGACGTAGGTGGGCAGTTCGGCCGGGGCGGCGAGTTCCCGCGCCACCACGGAGCCAAAGGCCGGAAACTGCAGCGAGGCGATCGGGCGGTTGCCCGTGTGCACGTAGCTGCTGCCAAGCTCGTGGGCGGCGAGCGTGTGCGACACGCCGCGGAGGATCGCGTAGCGGTCGGCGCAGGCCGCGAGCTTCGGCAGGTGCTCGGAGATCTGGATGCCCGGCACGTTGGTGGCGATCGGGTTGAACTCGCCGCGAAACTCGGCCGGGGCGTCGGGCTTGAGGTCGAAGGTGTCGAGGTGGGTCGGACCGCCGCCGAGGTTGACGAAGATCGCCGCCTTGGCGGGCGCGCCGGTCGCCGACTCGGCCCGGGCCCAGCCCAGGTAGTTGGCGAGCGTCAGCGCGGAGCCGCCGAGGGCCCCGACCCGCAGCACGTCCCGCCGCCGCACGCCGTCACAGGTCTTGTGGATCGTCATGATGTGCCGTCCTTTCGGAATGGAGACTGCGAAACTTTATGGTGTGGTCCGGGGTAGCCCATGCCATCTCGCCGGACGCTCCCTGCAGGCATCCTGCCCTCCGGTCGCTCGGAGGAAACCTCGCTTCGCCGGGCACCGATCCGCCAGAGGCGGATTGGTCGTGGCTACGCTCGGTTTCCTACGCCGCTCGATTGGCATGGGCTACCCCTCACAACCTGGGAATTTTCAAAAACCTCAGTGGTTGACGACGAACTCCTTGGTGTTGAGCAGGGCCCAGAGCAGGTCGCGGGCCGCCTCGCGAACGCTCGCCGTCTCACTGAAATAGGAAGCCGCCCGCGAAGCCTCGGCCTCGGTCGGGGGCCGGGAGAGTGTGCGGAGGTAGGCCTGCCGCACGATCCGGGCCACGTCGGCGGGCGCCGGCTCGGCGGCGGGCGACGCGGCCGGCGACACCGCGGGCGGTTGGTCGCCGGGGGCGTTGCGGCGGGCCGCAGCCAGGGCCGCCTCGGCCGCAGCGATCGCCTTGTCGCTCCCGCCGCGATCCTTGAGCTTCTGGAGCCGTTGCTCCGCCTGCAGCGCGAGCCGCTCGGCGTTGCGGGCCTTGCCGACGGCCGCCCGGGTGGCCTCCAGCTTGGCCGCCTCGTAGGGCCGCGACACCGCCTCGACCCAGCCTCCCTTGCGGTCGATCTGGGCGAGCATGTCGCGGTCGTTCTGCAGGAACACCGTCTGCAACAGGCTCGGCTCCAGCGAGCGGTCGCAGTCACAGTTGCTCTCGCGAGTGGAGCGGCCGAAGACGGCCAGCGCGTACTTGCCCGACTGGCCCCAACCGACCGCGGTGGCGTCGGCCACGGCCCGGCCGCCCGAGGAGGCGGCCATCGTGCAGGCGTCGGCGTCGGCGGCGGTGGCCATCCGGATCGCGTCGAGGGTCACCTCGGCGGGGATCCGCCGCGGCACCGCGCGGGAGAAGTTCCGCTCGTCGAGCCGGTTGGTGTCGTTGGTTCGCCAGCCCGCCTGGTAGGTGCGGCTGGTGACGATCTCCCGATGCAGCCACTTGAGGTCGAAGTCGTGGCGGCGAAACTCGGCGGCGAGATGGTCGAGGAGCGGCTCGTTGCTCGGCGGGTTGGCCAGGCTGAGATCGTCGGGCGGCTCGACGATCCCGACGTTGAAGTAGGCCGCCCAGACCCGGTTGACGATCGCCCGGGTGAAGTAGGGATTCTCCTCGTCCCGCATCCAGTCCATCAGCACCTCGCGCGGATCCTCGAGCGCGTCGATGCGGTGCTCATCGCCGCCGAGCACCGTGGCGGTGCGGCCGGCGACGAGTTTTTCGGGCTTGCGCGGCTTTTCCTTCCCCTTGGCCGGCCGGACGGGCGCGGGCTTGGCGGGGGCGACGACGAACGTCTCGCGGTAGGGCACGGTGCTCCCCTCCTTGAGCAGCGCCACCAGCGCCTTGTCCCGGTCGTTGCCCCGCAGCTTCGGGTCGACGCCGAGCTTCTCGATCATCGCGGTGATCTCGTCCTTCGTGGCAGGCATCTCGCCGTGGCGGACCCGGGGGAAGAAGTTCTGGAAGCGGGCGAAGTCGTCCTTCGTCCACTGGTCGAAGGGATGCTTGTGGCACTCGGCGCATTGGATCCGCACGCCGAGGAAGGTGTAGGCAAAGCCCAAGGCCCGCTCCTGCGGCGTCTGGAAGCCGCGGCGGCTCCAGAAGTAGGGGAGGTAAGGCTGCTCGGCGAACGCCTTGGCAAAGTCGGCCTGCTGGTAGTCGCTCATCCGCTCGCAGTAGTCGGCATACGACTCGTCGTCGAGCCGGCTGCGGGCCAGCACGATGCCCTCCACGATCTCGTCGTAGGGCACGTTGGCCGCGATCCGGCTCCGCAGCCACTCGTACCAGGCCGCAGTGGCCACGGAGCGGGTGTCGGGACCGTTGTTCTGGTTGCGGTCAAGGTTGTTGCCCGTCCAGTCGCAGAACTTCGTGGCCCACCAGGCGGCGTAGCCGGGCGAGGCGAGCAGGTCGTCGATCTTCCGCTCCCGCTTGTCGGGCCGGGCGTCGGCCAGGAAGGCCTCGACCTCGGCGGCGGTCGGCAGCGTGCCGGTGAGGTCGAGCGAGACCCGCCGGAGAAACTCGGCGTCGGTGCAAAGGTCGCTGGGCACGATCCCGAGCTTCCGCAGCTTGCCCACCACGAGCTCGTCGATCGGCGTCGGCGTGGGCACGGCGGGATAGCGGCTGCCGAGCCGGTCGGAGACGGGATGGAGCACGGGCACGGGCACGACGCCGTTGTCGTAGAAGGCCACGACGTGCGTGTCGCCCGGGCCGGCCGAGGTCACGAGGCCCGTCTCGTCGATCGTGGCCACCTGATCGTCGTTCGACTGGAAGCGGCACAGCGGCGTGACGTCCTCGCGGGTGCCGTCGCTCCAGACGGCGACGGCCTTGAGCCGCCAGGTCTCGCCCGGCTTGGTGGCGAGGATCTCCCGCGGCTCCACCTCGAGCCGCTCGAAGGCGGCGGCCGTGTCGGCGACCGGCTCCGCCCCCTGCGCGATCCACTCGAGCAGCACGCGATGCTGCCACGAGCCCCGTTCGAGCCGCTGGCCGCCCTCATGGGGCTCTTCTTCGAGCGGCTTCGTGAGGATCAGGCTCTTGGCGGGCTCGGCCGGGTTCGTGCGCGGCTCGTCGCCACCCATCAGGTTGGCATGGTCCGCCTTGAAGTCGTAGCCGAACAGCGACAGCATGAAGCCTCCCTGCCCCTGGAACGAGCCATGGCAGGCGCGGCCGTTGCAGCCCAGGCGACCGAGCAGCGGCACGACGTGGCGGCGGAAGTCGGGCTTCTCGGTCACCGCCGCGACGAACCGCTCGTCGATCGGCGGCACGATCTCGGCGGCGGGCGCCTGAAGCGCGGCCGGGAGGATCGCGAGCAGCGTCAGCAACCAGGGCGTCGGGCGCATCGGGGGAGTCTCCTCGGGACGCTTCAGAGCGAAGGGGATTCGGGTTTCGGGGAGCGGGGCTTCAGCCGGGACGTGGGCCTGGCGGCTTTGGCCCGCACCGCCTCGAACTCCGCCGCCACCGCCGCTTCGGGGTCGCGGTCGAAGGCCTCGAGCTGGGCGGCAATCTTCTCGAGGCGGGCGGTGATCCGCTCCCGCTCCGCCCGCAGGGGGGCGAGCCTGGCCTCGGCCCGCTGGCCGACGAGCTGCCGCAGTTCCTCCTCCGACTCGGCGGAGGGATTCGTCGCCAGTCGCGCGAGCACCAGCCGGATCCGCGACGAGAGTTTCCACTCATCGAGCGCCGCCTCGTGCCGCTCCGGATGCCGGTCGCGGAGCTTGGCGAGCCGCTCCCGCGTGCGGTCGAGATCGGCGACGGCGGCGGCGAACTCGGCCGGCGCCTCCGTCCGCAGCCGCTCGAGCAGCGGCACCAGTTCGGGGTGATGGGCGACGGCGAAGGCGACCGCCGCGGCCGTCGGATCGGCGGCGGCCGGGCCCGGCTCCACGGCCCTGACGGGAGCCGCGGAGGTCGAGCTGGCGATCGGCTCGGCCGCCACGACCAGGCCCGCAACGGCCACCAGCCCGAGGGCGCAACCCGCCACGACAACCGACCGGACTCGGACCACGGTTCGACTCATCGGATCAGTTCTCCTGCACGCCGGGATCGAGCGCGGGGGCCGCGTCGAGCCCCACCGCGGCGAGCATCCAATCGGGCACGGCATCGACGTCGACGGTCTCGTCCTCGGCGAGCGGCTCCTCCGCGCTCCAGACAGCCTCGTCGGCCTGGCGCCAGAGCCGCACGACTTCCCGCGGGCCGCCGTCCGGCATCCCGCGGCGGGGCGCGATGGCCGGCCAGCAGGCGACCAAGGCCAGGGCGGCGGCCAGGCCGCCGATCGAGACCGCGAGCGCGAGCCGACGACCGGAGCGGGCCGCCGTGGGCCGCACGGAGGCGGCCGGAGTCGCTCGCAGGGCCGCGAGCATCCGGCTCGAGCGGGCGATGGCGGCGGCCAGCTCGTCGTCGGCGGCGAGCCGGTCCAGGATCGCCTGCTCGTCGGCGGCCGAGAGTTCACCGAGCACGAACCGGTCGGCCAGCCAGTCGAGTTCGGACGGAGCGTCATCGCCGGTGGCGGCGATCCGCAGGTGGTCGGTCATGTCAGCGATCCTCTCCGAGGGCCCGCCTGAGTTTTTCCAGCGCCAGCCGCATCCGCGTGAGCACGGTTCCCAGGGGCAGCCCCTGCTCCGCTGCGATCACCGCGAACGATTTCCCCTGATCGATCCGCGCCTCGACCACCTGCCGCTGTTCGGGCGGAAGCTCCGCCAACGCCCGCCGCACGACCGCCCGCTCCTCGCCCCGGATCGCCTCTTCCCAGGGCACCGGCCCGGCCGTGGCCGGTGACGCCGCGCCGCCCAGCCAGCGGGCGTGGGTCGCGGCGCGGCGTTTCCAGAGTCGCAGTTCGTTGTGGGCCACCTTGAAGAGCCAGCCCCGCATGCTCTCCGGCCGCGCGGCCTGGCCCGCCTCGACGAGCCGGCCGAAGGTGGCCTGGAGCAGTTCCTCGGCCAGTTCGGCATCGCCGGTGATGGCCATCAGGAATCGGCGGACATCGGTGTGCCATCGTTCGTAGATCGCGTGGACATGGTCGGCGTCGAGCCGCGGCCGGTCCGAAGCGGGGCGATCAGGATCTCCGCCACCTGATTCGGTCACCGCCGGCTCCTTCTTCATCCGGCGCCTCGACCCAACAACGATGCGCGGGGAACTCCGTTTATTCTCCCCGGCCCTTCCGGGCCCGCCAGATGTCCGCCCGGGCTGCAAGAACCACGGTTCCGCCCGGAAAAAACCCGGCTGGCCCGGGGAGGCCCGCCGCGGCACAATCCCGCCCCCCCGGTTCGCCCCCGGGCATCGCCCCCGGATCCTTCCGCCCCATGGCCGCTCCCCCCGAACCCCGTCTCGGCATCGCCGCGATCGCGATCCACGAGCCGGCCTGGCGGCTCGACAACGCCTGGTTCGGCGACACGATGCCGCGGAAGTTCGCCCACCACACCGGCATCGAGTCGCGGGGCATCTCGCCCGTCGACGAGGTCACGATGGGGCTGGCGGCCGTCCGCACGCTCCAGAAGCAGACGGGCTGCTCGCTGGCCGACTGCCGCGGGATCATGTTCGTCTCGCCGTCCTTCCTTCCGCCCTCGGTCGCCCTGCGGCATCTCGACCCCGCCGCCGCCGCTGCCGAACGGCCGAGTGCGGCCGCCCGCCTGCTGGTGGCCAGGCTGGGCCTGCCGGGCTGCCGGACCGTGGGCATCAACTGGTTCTGCTGCGGCTACAGCCGGGCGGTCGCGCTCGTGCAGCGGCGCTGGGCGCCCCGTCTGGCCTTGCGGCGCAACGAGTACGTGCTGGTGGTGGTCGCGACGCGGATCAGCCGGATCACCGACTACGGCTGCGGCCAGACCGCGGGACTGTTCGGCGACATGGCATCGGCAACGCTCGTGACCACGATGGCCAACCGCCGTCATCCGGTGCATTTCGAGATCGTCCATGCCGCGGCCGAGAAGCAGCCAGCCGACCGCCCCGCCTTCGACTTTCAGATCCGCCGCAACGTGCCGCTGCCCGCCGCCCGGGGCGGTCGCGACCAGGCGGCCGAGCGACTCGTCTACTCGCTCGACGGGATGGCGATCGCCGAACTCGCCCCGCGGGCGATGGCGGCCGCCACGGCCTCGTCGCTGGCTGCGGCGCATCTCGTGCCCGCCGACGTCGACTTCGTGGTGCCCCACCAGGCCGGCACGGGCATCGTGCGGTTCACGGGCATGCAGCTCGATTCGCTCGGCGTCCGCGGCGAGTTGGTCAACGGGCTCGTGGCCCACACGGGCAACGTGAGCGCCTGCTCGGTGCCGCACGCCCTGGCGCGGACCTGGCCGCGACTCCGGGGAGTCGTCGCCTGCCCGACGGCCGCGGTCGGCAGTCCGGGGCGGCCGGAGGTGCTGCAAGGCTGCGTGCTCCTGCGGGCGACACCGCACCACGAGCGACAGCCCGGCGTCGCGGCCTGACCGCGGCGGGCGATGGTGCGGGTCGGCCACGGGTGTCGGCCGACGCGAGGTCGGGGTGCAGGCGGCCGCACGGCCCGTGTGCCAGCTCGTTGCCCGCCGGCGGTGCCGACTCCTATGCTGCGATCGGTTTTGCGTCCGCCCCCTGTGTCATGGTTCACCCACGAGGCTTTCCCGATGCGACCGGCCCATGCGTGTTCCCGTCTCGCGGTCATCGTCGGCGCGCTCGCGCTCGTGGCGGCCGCCCGCGGAGACTGGCCGGAGTTTCGCGGCCCGGCCGGCGACGGCCAGGCCCCCGGCCCGCTGCCGCGGCAATGGAGCGACACCGAGAACGTGGCCTGGAAAACGCCGGTCGCGGGCCTGGGCTGGTCGTCGCCCGTGGTCCACGCCGGCCGCGTCTACCTCACCACCGCGACGGAGACCGAGGGTGACGGCCGCTCCCTGCGACTGGTCTGCCTCGACGCCGCCACCGGGGCCGGGATCTGGGACCGGGAACTGTTCGTCCAGGCCGGCCCGGTCAAGATCCATCCCAAGAACAGTCACGCCAGCCCGACGCCACTCGTGGCCGGCGACCGGATCGTGGCCCACTTCGGACCCCACGGCACCGCCTCGGTCGCCCTCTCCGGCGACGTGCTCTGGAAGCGCACGCTCGCCTACGCGCCGACGCACGGCAACGGCGGCTCGCCGGCCCTGGCGGGCGATGTGCTCGTGATCTGCTGCGACGGCGCCGACGAGCAGTACGTCGTCGGCCTCGACCTGGCCACGGGCGAGGTCCGCTGGCGGACCGAGCGCGACACCGACCCCGTCAAGGGCTTCTCCTTCGCAACGCCCCTGGTCACGCGCGTCGCCGGCGCGGCGCAGGCGATCTGCCCGGGCAGCGACGCGGTGTTCGCCTACGATCCCGCGACCGGCCAGGAGCTGTGGCGGGTGGACTATCCCGGCGGCTACTCGGTGATCCCGCGGCCGGTGCACGCGGCGGGCCTGGTGTTCGTCGGCTCGGGATACGACAAGCCGGTGCTCTATGCGATCGATCCCACGGGCCGCGGCAACGTGACCGCCACCCACGTCCGCTGGAAGCTCGATCGCGGTGCGCCGCACACGCCGTCGGTGGTGGTCGTGGGCGAGGAGCTGTTTTGCGTGTCGGACAACGGCGTGGCGACCTGCCTCGACGCCCGCACCGGCGCGGAGCGCTGGCGGGAGCGGCTGGGGGGCAACTTCTCGGCGTCGCCCCTCCATGCCGACGGAATCGTCTACTTCCAGAACGAGGCGGGCGAGGCGATCCTCGTGAAGGCCGGACCGACGTTCGAGGAGGTGGCCCGCAACCGGATCGGTGCGGGCGAGCGGACCTTCGCCTCCTACGCCGTGGACGGACCGGCGGTGCTGCTGCGGACGGAATCGGCCCTGTACCGGATCGGCGCGGCGCGCTGAGCCGCCGCGGTCGACGCCGTCCGGGCTGAGGTACGATTCGCACCATGCGGAACGACGCCCAGCACCGCCCCCCACCGGACGTGGCCACGTCGCTGGCCGAGCTGGCCGGTCGGCTCGAGGGCGAAGTCCGCGCCGACGACGTCGCCCGGGCGATCTACTCGACCGACGCCTCGGAGTATCAGGAGCGGCCGCTGGCGGTGGCGTTGCCGCGGACCGAGGCCGATGTTCGCGAGCTCGTCCGCTTCGCCGCGGCCCACCGCGTGCCGCTCGTGCCCCGCGCCGCGGGCACGTCGCTCGCCGGGCAGGTGGTGGGGGGCGGGATCATCGTCGACGCCGGGCGGCACCTCGACCGGATCGTGTCGCTCAACGCCGCGGCCGCCAAAGTCCGCGTGCAGCCGGGCGTGGTCCGCAACGACTTGAACCGGTTCCTCGCGCCGCACGGCCTGTTCTTCGCGCCCGAGACCTCGACGGCCAACTGGGCGATGGTCGGCGGCATGGTGGGGAACAACTCCTGTGGCTCGAACTCCATCGCCTGGGGCACGACCCGGGACCATCTCGTGAGCGTCCGCGGATTTCTCGCCGACGGCAGCGAGGCCGCCTTCGGGCCGCTCGCGCCGGGCGAGTTCGCTGCGAAGTGTGAAGGACCCGACTCGCTCGAGACCCGGCTTTACCGGATGGCCCGCGAGCTGCTCGGCGACCCCGCCACGCGGGCGACGATCCGAGCGGCATTCCCCCGGCCCGAGGTGACCCGCCGCAACACGGGCTACGCGCTTGACGCCCTGATGGATGCCGCGGCCCTCGATCCCGCGAGTGAGCGGCCCTTCAACTTCTCCACGCTCCTGGCCGGTTCCGAGGGCACGCTCTGCTTCGGCGTCGAGTACGAGCTCAACCTGATCCCGCTCCCGCCGCCGGGAGCACTGCTCTGCGTCCACTGCGGGAGCGTGGAGGAGGCGCTGCGGGCCACGCTCGTCGTGATGCGGCCCGACCGCGATCCTGCTGGGCGGGCGACCGCCTGCGAACTGATCGACGACAAGATCCTCGCCTGCACGAAAGACAACCTCGAGCAGGCGCGGAACCGCTCGTTCGTCGTCGGCGATCCCGGCGCCGTGCTCGTGGTCGAGATGCGGGACGCCGACGAGGCGGTGCTGGCCGCGCGGCTCCGCGGCCTCGAGGCGGAGCTGCGACGGGCCGGCCTCGGGTATGCCTATCCGCTGCTCACCGGCGCGGAGGCCCACAAAGTCTGGGAGCTGCGGCGGGCCGGGCAGGGGCTGATCAACAACCTGCCCGGCGACAAAAAGCCGCGCGAGATCGTCGAAGACACGGCCGTGGCCGTCACCGATCTCCCGGCCTACATCGCGGAGTTCGACCGCTTGCTCGCCGAGAAGTACGGCATCGACTGCGTGCACTACGCCCACGCCGGCGCGGGCGAGCTGCACCTCCGGCCGCTGTTCGACCTGCGTTCACCGGCGGGCCTGGCGATGTTCCGGTCGGTGGCCACCGACGTGGCCGCGCTCGTGAAGAAGTATCGCGGCAGTCTCTCCGGCGAGCATGGCGACGGCCGGCTACGGGGCGAGTTCGTCCGGGCGATGGTGGGCGACGAGTGCTACGCGCTCTTCCGCCGCGTGAAGCGGGCCTTCGATCCGGAGGGGATCTTCAATCCCGGCAAGATCGTCGACGCCCCGCCGATGGACACGCAGTTGCGGATCCTGCCGGGCGAGGTTGAGCCGCGGCACGAGACGCTGTTTCGCTTCGCCGAGGCCGGCGGCATCCTCCGGGCGGCGGAGAAGTGCACGGGCGTGGGGCAGTGCCGCAAACCCGCGGCGGCCGGCGGCACGATGTGCCCGAGCTACATGGCGACGCTCGACGAGGAGCACACGACCAGGGCCCGGGCCAACGTGCTCCGCCAGGCGCTCGCCGATCCGGCGGCGGCCGACCCCTGGACGCGGCCGGAGCTCGCGGCCGTGATGGATCTCTGCCTCTCCTGCAAAGCCTGCAAGAGCGAGTGCCCCTCGAACGTGGACATGGCCCGGCTCAAGGCCGAGTGGGAGCAGCACCGCCACGATTCCCACGGCGTGCCTTGGCGGAGCCGACTGGTGGCGGGCTCGGCAGCGATGCTCCGGCGGGCGGCGATCGCCCCCTGGGCCTACAACCTGGCCGTGACGGCGCCGGGGGTCTCGGCGGTCGTCAAGCGGGTGCTCGGCTTCGCTCAGGCGCGGTCGCTGCCGCGGCTGCCGGGCACGACGCTCCGCGGCTGGTGGCGGCGGCGGGGCGGCACCGCCGGCTCGGGACGGCTCGGCCGCGTCCACTTCTTCGCCGACGAGTTCACCGACACGCTCGACGCCGGGATCGGCATCAAGGCGATTGAACTGCTCGAGCGGCTCGGCTGGGAGGTGGTGATCCCGGAGCATGTCGACAGTGGCCGGGCCCAGTTCTCCCAGGGGCTCGTCCGGGAGGCCCGGGATCTGGCGGCCCGCAACGTCGAGTTGCTCGCGGGCGTGGTCTCGGCCGCCGAACCGCTCGTGGGCGTGGAGCCGTCCGCGATTTTGTCGTTTCGCGACGAGTATCCCGACCTCGTGCCGGATGCGCTGGTGAAGCAAGCGAAGCAGCTTGCCGGTGGCGCGCTGTTGTTCGACGAGTTTCTGGCCCGCGCGGCGGCCGCCGGCCGGATCGGCCCCGACGCCTTTACGGCCGACTCCCGGCACGTGCTCGTCCACGGCCACTGCCATCAGAAGGCGCTCGCGAGCATGGAACCCACCGTGGCCATCCTGTCGCTGCCGCGAAACTACTCCGTGGAGCTGATCCCGAGCGGCTGCTGTGGGATGGCGGGCTCATTCGGCTACGAGCGGGAGCACTTCGAGGTCTCGATGAAGATCGGCGAGCTCGTGCTCTTTCCCGCGGTGCGGGCCGCAGCGGCCGACGCGATCCTCGCCGCCGCCGGCACGAGCTGTCGCCACCAGATCGCCGACGGCACCGGCCGCCGGCCGCTCCACCCGGCCGAGATCCTCCACGCGGCACTGCGCAGTTCGACCGACAGGCGATCGTGATTGCATCCAAGCCCCGGGCGCGAGCCCGGGGACGGCGGATCGTTTGGCCGGCCCGGTGTCCAGGCCGTCAATGGTTCACGACATCATCAAATCGGATGTGATCCGCCGGTGCGCCACGTCACAGTCCCCCGGCTTGCGCCAGGGGCTTTTATCGCAGTGCCTCGCGGTCCGAACAGCCATGCCAGCACGTCCGACGCGAGCATCCGAGGAGATGGTGCAGGCAAGCCCGATTTCGCCCCGCTTTGGTTTGGAGTTAGACTCCTGCGAGGGCAACTTCAATTTCGGATCCGGCGACACGTCTTCCCTTCTGGAGCAGCACGCATGGCGGCCCGTACCACGACCTCGCGACGTATGTTTCTCGGCACTTCGGCAGCGGCGGGGGCCGCGGCCGGCGGCGTTCCCTCCTTCGCGTGGACCCAGCCCGCCTTCGCCAACCAGGCGGCCACCGACCGGCCGCTGATCGGCTGCATCGGCCTGGGCGGCATGGGCACCGGCGACGCCCGGGCCCACGCCCGGTTCGGCGACATCGTGGCCGTCTGCGACGTCGACCGCCGGCACGCCGAGCGGGCCCGCGACGACCAGAACATCGGCAAGGGCAAGGCCGAGGTGTGCACCGACTACCGGAAGGTCCTCGAGCGGCCCGACATCGACGTGGTCAGTATCGTCACGCCCGACCATTGGCACGTGAAGATCGCGATCGAGGCGCTCGAGGCCGGCAAGCACGTGTTCTGCCAGAAGCCGCTCACGCTCACGATTCAAGAGAACAAGCTGATCCGCGCGGCCTGCGAAAAGCACCCCAAGCTGCAGTTCTTCATCGGCACCCAGCAGCGGAGTGACAAGGACCGCTTCCTGCGGGCGGTGAACCTGGTCCACAAGGGGCTCCTGGGGCCGATCAAGAAGGTGACCGTGGGCATCAACGGCAGCCCGACGGGTGGCCCGTTTCCGGTGGCCGAGGTGCCGAAGGAGCTCGACTGGGAGATGTGGCTCGGCCAAGCCCCGAAGGTGGACTACCGCCAGAAGCGGTGCCACAACGACTTCCGCTGGTGGTACGAGTATTCCGGCGGCAAGTTCACCGACTGGGGCGCCCACCACGTCGACATCGCCCAGTGGGCGCTTCGCGAAGACGCCAAGGGCAAGGGCCCGGTGAAGATCGACGGCACCGATGCCAAGCACCCGGTGCCGTTCAAGGACGGCTACCCGGAGCGGGACGACTCCTTCAACACGTCCCACGACTTCGCGATTCTCTGCACCTTCCCCAGCGGCGTCGAGATGACGGTGACGAGCCGGGGGGACAACGGGATCCTGTTCGAAGGGGAGAAAGGCAAGCTGTTCGTGAACCGCGGCAAGATCACCGGCCAGCCGGTCGAGGAAAACTGGGACAAGGACCAGTTCACGCCCGACGACCTCATGGCCCTCTACAGGGGCAAGCCCTTCGAGGGGCACAAGGAGAACTTCTACCGCTGCATCCGCGAGGGGGGGCTGCCGGTCTCCGATGTGTTCAGCCACCTGATCACCATGAACACCTGCCACCTGACGGCGATCGCCGCCCGGCTGGGCCGGTCGATCACCTGGGATCCGGCGGCGGAGGTGATCACCGGCGACGACCAGGCCCAGGCCATGACGTCTCGCACGCCCCGCAGCGGCTACGAGATCCCGCAGGTGTGAGGTCGGGCCAACGGGCCGGCCGGTCGCGTTGCCGGGCGTCGCCCCGTTGCGGCCGGGCGAGGGCTCGTCCTATCCTCCTCCCCACCGCAGCGGCGGCCGCCGCCGGTCTTCGTCCGCAGGTGCGCGAACCGTGAGTCACGGATGCTGATCTTCGGCGTGCTGCTGTACATCGCGGCGACGGTGGCGATCGGCCTGATCGCATCCCTGCGGGTGAAGGAATCGAAGGACTTCCTGGTGGCGGGGCGGTCGCTGCCGCTGTTCATGAACTTCGCCTGCGTGTTCGCCACCTGGTTCGGGGCCGAGACGGTGCTCTCGGTCTCGGCGAAGTTTGCGGACAAGGGCCTGGGCTTCGTCTCGGGCGACCCGTTCGGCGCCTCGATGTGCCTCGTGCTGGTGGCCTTCTTCTTCGCCCGCACCTTCTACCGCATGGAGCTCCTGACGATCGGCGACTACTACCACAAGCGGTACGGGAAGGGGGTGGAGATCCTCTGCTCGTTGGGCATCGCGGCGTCGTACTTCGGCTGGACGAGCGCCCAGCTGTCGGCCCTGGGGCTGGTGATCAGCGTGCTGTTCCCCGGCCTCTCCCTGAACGAGGCGATCGTGATCGGCGCGGTGATCGTGACGGTCTACACGCTCTTCGGCGGGATGTGGTCGGTGGCCCTGACCGACGTGGTGCAGACCGTGGCGATCGTGGTGGGCTTGATCCTGGTGGCGTGGCTGCTGGCCGACCGGGCTGGCGGGCTGGGGAACGTGATCGACGCCGCCAGAAGAGAGGGCAAACTCACGCTCCTGCCGCACGTCACCACGGCGGCCTGGTTGGCGTTCATCGGCGAGTTCCTCACCATGGCCCTGGGCTCGATCCCGCAGCAGGACGTGTTCCAGCGGGTGACCAGCGCCCGGGACGAGCGGACGGCGTTCTGGGGAACCCTGGCAGGGGGGCTCTTCTACTTTGGGTTCGCCTTCGTGCCGATGCTCATCGCCTACTCGGCGACGGTCATCGACCCCGCGTACCACGCGCAGTTCGCCGCCGAGGACGCCCGCGAGGTGCAGAAGATCCTGCCCACGCTCGTGCTCGACGCCACCCCGGTCTGGTGCCAGCTCCTGTTCTTCGGGGCGGTGCTCTCGGCGATCCTCTCGACCGCCAGCGGCACGCTGCTCGCGCCCGCGAGCGTGCTGACCGAGAACGTGCTTCAGCCCTTCGTCAAACACTTCGACGATCGCACCATGCTGTGGATGGTCCGCCTGATGCTGGTGGGCGTGTCCGTGACCGCCACGCTGATCGCGTGCAACTCCGAAAGCACGATGTACGAGATGGTCGAGAGCGGCTACAAGGTGAGCCTGGTGGTGGCCTTCGTGCCGCTCGTGTTCGGCATCTACTGGAAGCGTGCCAGCACGCAGGCGGCGCTCTGCTCCATCCTGCTGGCGGTGCCCGTCTGGCTGTGGGCGGAGACGGTCTTCGACGAGGCGAGTCAGGCGGTCTGGCGGCAGATTCCCCCGCAGCTCTACGGCCTGGCGGCATCCATCGTCGGAATGCTGGCCGGGGGCACGATCCCCGAACTCATCCCCCACGCCGAGCCCGATCACGAGGCGCTCCAGGCCCGGCGGACCACCGCGGCGCACTGACCGCGACGCCGGGGGACACTATCATGGGAGGCTCGGAGTGGCCGCCGAGGCCGCCCGCCACAGGTCCCCGGTGGAGCCACTCATGCCCTCCCGAAACGGTTCTTGCCATGTGCGGCTGTGTTCCGGCCACACCCGCTCGCTGGTCGCCGCGGCAGTCTGTTGGGTGATGACGGCGCTCTCGGCGGGCGCGGCGCCGGCCTGGAAGAGCGCGGTCGTCAACCGCGACACGCCGGGGCAGGCCGTGGCCTTCGACGTGCCGCTCGCCCACGCGAAGCAGGTCTGGCTCGTGGTCGAGGACGGGGGCGACGGCTACGGCTGCGACTGGGCCGACTGGATCGCGCCGAAGTTCGTCACGGCCGACGGGTCGGAGCGGCCCTTGACCGCGCTTGACTGGCGAGCGGCGCAGGCTGATTGGGGGCAGGTGCGCAAGGACCGGAACGTCGGCGGCGGCCCGCTGCGGGTGGCCGGCCGCGACGTGACGGGGATCGGCACCCACGCCGCTTCCGTGATCGAGTTCGACGTGCCGGCCGGCGCGGCACGGCTCGTGGGATCGGCCGGCCTCGACGAGGGGGGCGTGAATCAGCGGGACGGGGGCGCGACCGTCGTGTTCGCGATCCACACGACGAAGCCCAGCGCGGCCCCGGCCGCCCAGCGGAAAAGCCCGGTCGCGCCCGCCGACGGGCCGGCCACGCTCGCCGTGGCCGATGACCTCGAGGCGACGCTGTTCGCCGGCGAGCCGCTGCTGCTCAGCCCCGCCGACATCGACGTCGATGCCGCGGGCCGGGTCTGGGTCTGCGAGGTGACCAACTACCGCGGCCGGAAGGACACCCGGCCCCAGGGCGACCGGATCCTCGCCCTCGAGGACACCGATGGCGACGGCGTCGCCGACAAGCAGCACGTGTTCCACCAGGGTCGCGACGTCGACAGCGCCCTGGGCATCTGCGTGATCGGCGAGGGCAAGGGGCGGAAGGTGGTCGTGTCGTGCGCGCCGGAGGTGCTCGTGTTTCACGACGACGACGGCGATCTCAAGGCCGACCGGCGCGAGGTCTTGTTCACGAAGACGGGCCAGCCGCAACACGACCACTCGGTGCACGCCTTCGTGGTCGGGCCCGACGGCCGCTGGTACTTCAACTTCGGCAACACGGGGCGTGCCGTGCACGACCGCGACGGCAAACCCGTCACCGATCGCCTCGGCAACGTGGTCAACGACTCAGGACACCCCTATCGCCAGGGCATGGTCTTCCGCTGCAAGCCCGACGGGAGCGACTTCGAGGTGCTCGGGCACAACTTCCGCAACAACTACGAGGTGGCCGTGGACTCGTTCAGCTCGCTCTGGCAGAGCGACAACGACGACGACGGCAACAAGGGGGTGCGGATCAACTTCGTGATGGAATACGGCAACTTCGGCTACGTCGATGAGCGAAGCGGGGCCGGCTGGCAGGCGGGCCGCACCAACATCGAATCCGAGATTCCGCTCCGGCACTGGCACCAGAACGACCCCGGCGTGGTGCCGAACCTGTTGCAGACCGGCGGCGGCTCGCCCACCGGGATCTGCGTCTACGAGGGGGCGCTGTTGCCCGAGCGGTTCCGCGGGTCGCTCCTCCACTGCGACGCCGGGCCGAACGTCGTGCGGGCCTATCCGATCGCGGCCCGCGGCGCGGGCTACGAGTCGCGGATCGAGCCCGTGGCCGACGGCGCGGCCGACCGCTGGTTCCGGCCGAGCGACGTCTGCGTGGCGCCCGACGGGTCGCTAATCGTGGCCGACTGGTACGACCCG
>CAXNGP010000005.1:0-19294 GCA_964201845.1 Pirellulales bacterium | reverse complement strand
GCTGGTCGCCGGCCGGCTGGGCACCACGCGGCTGATCGACAACCGGCTCCTGCCTCCCCGCAGCGAGCCACCCCGATGAGATCGACGCTGTTCCACATCCCGCGGTCGATTCCCTGGGGCGACGGCGTGGTGCCGCTGTTCGGGTTCGGGGTTTTGCTGCTGGCCTGGGTCGTGCTCGGCGGGGCGTGGTTTGCGCGGGTCGCGGTGCGGGAGGGGCTGTCGAGCGCCGTGCGGCAGCTCGGCCTGCTGCTGGTGGCGGTGGCCGCGATGCTCGGCTGGATCCTGCCCGTGCTCGACGACGGTGCGGGCATCCCGGTGCGCGGCTACGGCGTGATGCTGCTCGTCGCGGCCGCCTGTGGCACCTGGCTGTCGGTCGTGCGGGCCCGCCGGGTGGGCATCGACGCCGACACGATCCTCGCCCTCGCCACCGAGGTGTTCCTCTGGGGGCTGATCGGGGCGCGGCTGTTTTACGTGATCGAGTATCACGATCAGTTCTTCGCGGCGGGCAAGCCGCTCGTCGACTCGCTGCGCGATGTGGTCAACATCGCCGCGGGTGGTCTCGTCGTCTTCGGCTCGCTGCCGACGGCCGCCTGGGCGGCCTGGCGGTTCGCGCGGCGGCGGAGGCTGTCGTTCCTCGAGCTTACCGACTGCGTCGTGCCCGGGATGCTCGTGGGGCTGGCGATCGGCCGCGTGGGCTGCTTCTTGAACGGCTGCTGCTACGGCGGCCCCTGCGACCTGCCCTGGGGCACGTCGTTTCCGGCCGGGACCGAAGTGGCTGCGAGATATCCGGCGGCGGCCGGGGGCCCGAGCGTGTCGGTGCATCCGGCGCAGCTCTACGCCGCGATCGATGCGGCCTTGCTGGCGGGGCTCGCCGTGGCCTGGACGCCGCTGGCCCGGCGCACCGGCGAGGTGCTGGCGCTCGTGCTCACGCTCCACCCCATCTCGCGGATGCTGCTCGAGGCGATCCGGGTCGACGAGCCG
Organism: Pirellulales bacterium; assembly: GCA_964201845.1. Classification (GTDB taxonomy): domain Bacteria; phylum Planctomycetota; class Planctomycetia; order Pirellulales; family UBA1268; genus QWPN01. The sequence continues at coordinate 18,313 of CAXNGP010000005.1, read as the reverse complement.
CCGGCCCTGGGCACGCCGCTCTCCATCTCGCAGTTGGTGTCGATCGTGCTGTTGTGCCTGGCCGGGGTGCTGTGGTGGTGGATCTCCCGGCAGCCGCTCCGGCCGCCGGCCCGCCACAATGCCGGCGTGGGAACTTTGCCGGGCCGGACGGCATCTCAACCAGGAGCGTCGTGAACGGTGGCCGGGCAGCCGGAGAGCGTCGTGACCGATCCGGCCGCAGCCGACGGACCCCTGGTGGTCCGCGCGGCGGCGGGCGATGCCGGCGCGTTCCGGGTGCTCGTCGAGCGGCACGAGCGCCGGATCGTGGCGTTGCTTCACCGGCTGTGCGGTTGTCCGGAGCAGGCGCTCGACCTGGCGCAGGAGACGTTCCTCTCGGCCCACCGGCACCTCGGATCGTTCCGGCACGAAAGCAGGTTCTCGACATGGCTCCACGCGATCGCCGTCAATCACGCCCGCGCCGCCGGCCGGCGGCGGCGGCCGACCGCCTCGCTGCAGATGGTCGCGGCCGACGGCCGCCCGCTGATCGCCGAGCCGGCGGTCGATCTCCCGCCCGTGTCGGCGGGCCTCGAACGCGAGGAGCTCGCCCGGCGGATCGCGACCGCGCTCGACCGGCTCGACGCCCGCTACCGCGAGGTCGTGGTGCTCGCCGACATGCAGGACGCCAGCTACGAAGAGATCGCCGAGACGCTCGACATCCCGGTGGGCACGGTCCGCAGCCGGCTGCACCGCGGCCGCACCGAACTGCGGGCCCTGCTGAGCACGCCCTGAGCCCCCGTTTCGTTTCCCCGCGTCGTGATCCCCGCCGATGACCAATCCCAGCGACCCGACAACCCACCCGCCGCTCGACGCCGATGATCCTCGCATCAGCGAATGGATCGACGGCCGGCTCGCCGCCGCGGAGGCCGCCGAGGTGGAGCGGGCGGTCCGCGAAGCCCCGGCGCTGACCCGCCTCGTCGCCGACCTGCGGGCGCTCAAGGAGGCGGCCAGGCTCGTGCCGGTCGTCTCGCCGCCCGAGGGCTTCGTCGATCGGGTGCTCGGCGCGGTGGTCTCGGGAGGCGGGGCCGCGGCCCGCGCGACTGACGCCGAATCCGACCGCGTCGTCGAACGGGAGTGGCGGGCGGTCGAGGCCGAACGGATCGCCGAGGAGCGGGCCGAAGCCGAGGCCGACGTGGCCCAGGAGGTCACTCCGGTGCGTCAGCCGGTCGGCGGCGCCGACTCCCGGGGGGCGTGGCCGTGGCTGGCGGTCGGGGCCGCGCTGGCCGCGGGGTTGCTGGTGACCGTGGTGCTCAACCGGCGCGACGACACGCCGCGGGAGATCGCGCAGGTCGCGGCTCAGCCTGAACCGGAGCGGTTTGCCGCCGACCGCAGCGTTGCCGGGGCGGTGTCTCCGCCGGGCGCCCCGGCGGCCAGACCGCCGGCCCAGGACCCAGGCCCCGAGATGGAACAGGCGTTGCAGCTGCGGCAGGATCAGTCGGAGGACGCCAAGGCGCTGCCTGCCGAACTGGACGGGCTGGCCGCCCCCAAGCCCGCTGCGGCGGCCGGACTCGAGGCTCCACAGGATCGCCCGGCCGTCGTCACGGTGGAGTCGTGGACGGAGTTTGACCGCCTCCTCGAGGCCCATGGCATCGAGGCCAAGCCACTCGCCGACCGCGAGCAGGGCACTCCGGCGGACCCGTCGGGAGACTGGACCCTGGAACTCACAGGCCAACCCGCCGCGATCGGCGCCTTCCTGGCGGCTGCCGGGGAGGGACGCGTCGCGCGGCGTCGGGCGGCTGCTGGAGAGCAAGCGGACAAGGCCGAGGAAGCCGCGGCCAACCGGGAAGCCGTGGCCAAATCGGCTGCCCGGCAGCGAGACGAGGAGACCGTGGGGGGTGGCCGCTGGGCGGCAGGACGGGTGCTGATCCGGCTCGTCATTCCACGTGAACCGAACCCGGAGCCCGAACCCGAGGCAAGCCGTGAGTGATTCCGGTCAGCCTCCGCCGCCCGCCGCCGAGACCGGCGGCTCGAAGTGGGCCAAACCAGGCTGCGTCACGCTCCGCTGCCGCGAGGACGGGCCGCTGGTCGTGGAACTTCCCGACGCGGCCGACGGCACCGCGGCGGGCTTCCGGGTGATCGACTACCAGGGAGCCGAGTTTCGAATGCCTGACGGGAAGCGGGCGATCGCCCTGTGCCGCTGCGGCCAGTCAGCCAAACGGCCGTTCTGCGACGGTGCCCATCGCGCCGTCGGATTTCGGTCGAATGAGCTCGCCGAGGGCCCATAAGCCCCCCGTGTCGCGGTTTCCGGGCCGTTTCGGGGTGCCGCTGGTGCCGGCTGCGGAAACCTTGCGATCGACGCAAACTCTTCCCGCCAAACCACTTACGGCATGGAGGGGGGGCAAAAAACCGCCTTCCTCCGGGCTGAACGATATGGACTGGCCCTCAAAGCCCTTGTAGGGTTCTAGTCTCCGCCCACGAGCACGACGCCCCCGGGCCGCCCGCGAACGCTTCCATGACGCAGCATTCAGGCGACTTCTACAAGCGGTACAGCGTTCCGATCCTGGCGGTGCTCGTCTTCTTGCTCCCCCTCGTGTTGGTGGGGGCGATCAAGGCGAAGGGAAACAACCGCAACGACGTGAAGGGCTGGCTGCCCCCCGAATACCCCGAGACCCAGACCTACAAGTTCTTCCGTCAGCATTTCCAGGGGGAGGAGTTCGTCCTCGTTTCCTGGGACGGCTGCACGATGGCCGACCCGCGGCTCGAACTGCTGGCCAACAAACTCCTCCCGCCCCCCGAGGAGGCGGCCCGGATCGAGCGGCCGCTCTACTTCAAGACGGCCCAGACCGGCCCGCGCGCCATCGACCGGATGACGAGCGAGCCGCTCAACCTCGACCGGGACGAAGCGGTCCGGCGGCTGGCCGGGGCCCTCGTCGGCCCGGCCGCCCCCGGCGTGGAGCCAGGCTCCGAGGAAGACGACCTCGACGCCCGCCAGACCTGCCTCGTCCTGACCCTGTCGGACGTCGCCCGGGCCAATCTGCACGGCGCGATCGACCAGATCCGCTCGGTCGCCACCGGTGAGTGCGGCATCCGCGAGCAGGACCTCCACATGGGTGGGCCACCGGTCGACAACGTCTCGATCGACAAGGCCGGCCAGACGAGCGTGACGATCCTGTTCGGCCTCTCGCTGGTGGTCGGGTCCTTCGTCAGCTGGTGGAGCCTGAAGAACAAGGCGCTCGTGGCGATCGTGCTGGCGTCGGGCGTGTACAGCATGTTCGCCAGCCTGGCGCTGGTCTGGTATTCGGGCTATCCCGTCGACGCGATCCTGCTCACGATGCCGTCGCTGGTCTATGTCGCCACGACGTCCGGCGCGATCCACCTGGCCAACTACTACCGCGACCAGCTCGCCGAGACCGGCATCCAGGAGGGGGCCGCCGGCCGGGCCGTGCATCACGCGCTCCTGCCGCTCTCGCTGGCCACCGGCACGACCGCGGTCGGCTTGGCGACCCTCGCCGTCAGCGAACTCGTGCCGATCAAGATGTTCGGCATCTTCTCGGCGGCGGGCGTGGTGGTGAGCTTCCTGGTGATCATCACGCTGATGCCCACGATCCTCGAGCTGTTCCCGCCCAAGCTCAAGCTGGGGGGCACGGCTGCGGCGGAGAGCGAGGGAGCCTGGCGGCCGATCGAGCAGAGCCCTTGGTGGAAGGTGGGCCACTGGATCACCGACCATCACGCCCTCGCGTCCGCCGCCTGTCTGCTCGTGATGGCCGGCGTGGGCTACGGCATCACCCGCGTGGAGAGCAGCGTGCAACTGATGCGGCTGTTCTCCCCCAAGGCCCGGATCCGGACCGACTACCAATGGCTGGAGAAGCATCTCGGGCCGCTGGTGCCGATGGAGATCCTGGTGCGGATCGACAAGGATGCCTGCGGACTCGACTTCCGCGAGCGGATGGAACTCGTCGAGCGGATCCAGGAGAAGATCGCCGGCCTCGAGGAGGTGGGCAGTTCGCTCTCGACCGTGACCTTCAGCCGCGGCCTCGACGTGCCCTCCGGCGGCGGCGTGTTCGCCCGGATCATCGGCCTCAATCAGGAACGCCGCGAAGACACGCTCGCCCGGGCGCTGGCCCGCCATCGCGAGGAGTTCCTGGAGGGTGACTATCTGCGGGACGCCGAGGTCACCGAGCCGGTGGGCCCCGTGCCGGAGCCGCCGGCGCAGGGCCTGGTGGCCGACGTCGGCATGCAGCTGGGGCTCATCTCCCGGCCCGAGCCGCAGCCGGTGGCGACCCGGACTCGTGACGAGGAACTGTGGCGGATCAGCGCCCGCGTCAGTGCCGTCCAGGAAGTCGACTACGCCCTCTTCAAGGCCGACCTGCAACAGGAGATCGCCCCGATCCTCGCCAGCCTCGAGGCAGACGGGGTCAAGGGGGTCGCGATCGATTACACGGGCCTCGTGCCGCTGGTCTACAAGGCCCAGCATTCGCTCCTCGACGGGCTCCAGATCGGCTTCGTCTGGGACTTCCTGATCATCGTGGCCGTGATGATCCTGCTCTGCCGGGCCGCCTCGGCCGGGCTCGTGCTCCTGCTGCCGGCCGCCTTCCCGGCGGTGCTCGTGTTCGGCGGCATGGGCTGGGGCAACTCGATCCTCAAGTCGTTCGGCTCCGGCTCGCTCCTGATCGACATCGGCACCGTGATGGCCCCGAGCGTGGCGCTGGGCGTCACGGTCGACGACGTCGTCCACTTCATGCTCTGGTTCCGCCGCGGCATCTCCGACGGGCTCGACCGCAAGCAGGCCGCGATGCTCGCCTACAAGGGCTGCGCCCGGGCGATGTACCAGAGTTGGGGCGTGATCGGGATCGGCCTGTCGGTGTTTTCGCTGTCGCCGTTCGGGCCGACCCAGCGATTCGGCTACATGATGCTCTCGATGCTCACGATCGCGCTGGTCGGCAATCTGGTCTTCCTGCCGGCCCTGCTCTCGGGCCCGCTGGGCGGCCTGTTCGCCGCGAGCGTGAAACGGAACGACGCCCGCAAGGCGAAGCAGGAGGCCCGCCGCGTGCGGACCGAGGCCGGCAGCGACCTCCTGCCCTCGCCCCATGTCGGCCCGGGCCCGGCAAAGCGGGTCGTGCATGCCTGACGGGCTGCCGAGCGGCACGGCGATCCTCAAGCCCCGCCGGGCGCGGCCTTTCTTCGGACGGCACCCCTGGGTGCTCGACTCGGCCATCGACCGCGTCGAGGGCGAGCCCGCCGACGGCGACGTGGTCGATCTCCAGACCCACGACGGGCACTTCGTGGCCCGCGGCCTGTGGAACTCGCAGAGCCGGTTGCGGGTCAGGCTCTACGCCTTTGGCGCGGCCGTGCCGCTCGACGACGCCCTGTGGCGAAGCCGCCTGGCGACGGCGGTGGCCCTGCGGAAATCGCTCGGCTTCGACGACCCGGCCGGCGGCTGCCGGCTGGTCAACAGCGAGGGGGATGACCTCTCGGGCCTGATCGTCGACCGCTACGGCGACTACCTGGCCGTGCAGGTCACGGCGCTGGCGATGGAGCGGCGGCTGGACACGATCGGCGACGCACTGGAGTCGCTCGTGGCGCCGCGCGGGATCCTCCTGCGGGGCGCCGAGCGGGGCCTCTCGAAGCTCGAGGGCCTGCATCTGCCCGACCGCGTGCTGCGCGGTACCGAGCCCACCGGGCCGGTGTTCGTGGTGGAGCACGGCCTGCGATTCGGTGTCGATCTGGCCGAGGGGCAGAAGACGGGCTTCTACCTCGACCAGCGGGACAATCGTCGGGCGGCGGCCCAGTATGCGCGGGGTCGCCGCGTGCTCGACATGTTCTCCTACTCCGGCGGCTTCGCGCTGGCTTGTGCCGCCGCGGGCCGGGCGGCCAGCGTGCTGGCGGTCGACACGAGCGCCAAGGCGACGGCGCTGATCGAGGCCAATGCCGCCTTGAACGGCGTGGCCAACGTCACCGCCGAGACGGCCGACGCCTTCGAGAAGCTCGACAGCCTCGCGGCGGCCGGCGAGACCTTCGGGATGGTGGTGCTCGATCCGCCCAAGTTCGCCCGCAGCCGGGCCAGCCTCGATGACGCCCTGCGGGCCTACCACCGGATCAACCGCGTGGCCTGCGACCTGCTCGAGCCCGGCGGCATCCTCGTCACCTGCTCCTGCTCGGGCTCGGTGAGCCGCGAGGACTTCCTCCAGATGCTCGCCGGCGTGGCCCAGCGGGCCGGCCGCACGCTCCAGCTGCTCGAGGTCCGCGGCGCCGCGGCTGACCACCCCGTGAGCGCGAGCTGCCTGGAGGGGGAATACCTCAAGTGCGTGATCGCCCGCGTGGCGTGATCACGACGGCCGGACGGCCTCGACGACGTGGTAGCCCTTGACGAGTTCCTGGGCGACGCCCGTCCACATCCGCGGCAGGTGCTCGACGTACCAGGCGGGCTGCTTCGTCACGATCAAGAGCGTGCCCCCCGGCGCGAGCGCCAGCCGCGCGGCCTCCACGAACTTTTCCGCGATCGCGAAGTCGGCGTAATACGGCGGGTTGGCCAGCGCCAGGTCCCAGGCTCCGCGATCGGGAACCATGCCCTCGGCCTCGAGGGCCACGCTGACGTTCGTCAGCTCGTTGAGTTCGGCCCCCAGCCTGGTGCACTCCACGGCCCGGGCGGCCGAGTCGAACGCGTGCACGACCACGGAGGGATCGCGGGCCGCGATCCCGAGCGCCACGCAGCCCGAGCCGCAGCCGATGTCGAGCACCCGCGTCTCCGGGGCCACGTCGACGGCGTTGAGCAGGTGGCGGGCGCCGGGATCGATGCGTCGGTGGGCGAACACCCCCGGCCGCGACACCGCCCCGAGGAGCCGCTCACGGTCGCGGAACTTGAACCGGCAGGTGAAGTCGCGAAGCTTGTGAGACTCCCTGGTCTTTTCGACGATGTAGGCGATCGCATCGACGCCGTCGGCCGGTCGCACGCGGACGGTTTCTCCGGTGGCCGCCAGCTGCTCCCGCAGCCACGTGTCGTGGGCGTTGTCCACCGCCGCCACGAGCTGCCCGCCGCGCGCGAGCTGGTGCAGGGCCTGCTGGAGGATGTCGCGGGAGAGTTCGGTTTCACCCCCTTTGACCAACGGCACGATGGCCAGATCGTAAGGGCCTGTCGGCATGTCAGCCGTGCAGGCGGCCGTGAGGTTGGTGGGCGGAGCGTCCCACGTCGCGACCGCGGCATCCCGCTGGTGGAGATCGAGGAACCAGGCGGTCACGGCCGCGTCGGGCCGGCCGCGGGCCAGGCTCTCCGCCGCCTGACCGCGGCCCACCGTGGTGGCGACGATCCGGCGGCCCGGGGGTGACGGCGCGACCAGCAGCGACTGCGCGACGACCAGCGCATGGGCTTCGGAAGGGCGGGAGGGCAGTGGGGCGGACGTGCGGGGCATGGGCCGCGAGCATACTCCGCGGCAGGTCGGCTTCCACCGCACGCCGCAATCGGGCGGTGCTTCCGCTCCCGACCGCGGGGCGCGGACCGCGCCCCGCGGTGGGTTCAGGTCTTTTTGGTTCAGGTCTTGGAGTCGCCCGCGTCTTCAGGGGCGGGGGCAGGCCGCTCGTCCTCGCTCTCAGGCCGCCGCGGCCGCTCGGGCCGGCCTTCGCCGTCCGGTCGCCGGGGCCGCTCGCCTTCACCGGCGGAATCCCGCGGGCCCGGCGGCGGAGGGCCGTCGCGGCGCAGCCGGTCCGGCATGCCGCCACGCAGCCGCCCCATCATCTCCTCGGCGAACTTCGCCAACTCGTCGCGGCCGAGCTTGCCGTCACCATCGGCGTCGAACGACAGCGCCCGCTCGATGAATCGCTCGGGTGACGGACCCTCGCCGGGGCCACGCGGCCTGAATCCCTCGCGGGGCGGACCGGCCGGCCGATCACCGTCGGGGCGGGGAGGCCGGCCCTCGAAGCCGCGGTCGCCGGGCCGCGGGCCGCCCGGAGGGGGCGGCATGTGCGGGCGGAACTCCTCGTGGTCGATCGTGCCGTCGCCGTTCCGGTCGGCCTTCGCCAGGCTGGCGGCGGCGTTCTGGATCTCTTCGGCATCGAGCTTGTGGTCGCGGTTGGTATCGAGCGCGGCGCGGATTCCATCGCCGGAAGGAAAGGGTGGCGGCGGCGGGGCGGTCCCTTCCGGAGGCTGCGCCAGTGCGAACAGGGAGCCGCAGGCGACGACGGCGGCCGGGAGTCCGAGGACGAACGGGAGTCTCATGGGTGTTCTCCTTGCAATACTTCGGGGTGATTCGCCGTCGGATTGAACGGCAGCCTTCGCGAAAGGTTACGGCTGCTTTTCGTCCCGCTCGCCGACACAATAAAGAAACCTTCCCGACCGCAGGTAGAGGGAGCCGTCCACGATCGCCGGCGTGCCGCTGAAATCGCTGTCGTCGCCCGCGAACGTGTTGCAGGCGAGCACCTCGAACCGGGGCTCCGCGGGCAGCACGAGCGTGCCGCTCCACCGGGTCACCACGATCAGCCGCCCGTTGGAGACCACCGGCGATGCGTAGACCGGTCGACCACCGCCGGTGATCTCGGCGACGCGACTGCGGTAGACCTGCTCCCCGGTCTGGGCGTTCGAGCAGTGGGCCTGCCCGCGGTCGTCGATCCAGTAGAGATGCCCCTCGTGGAGGAGCGGCGTGGCCACGTAGGAACTCGTCCGGCTCGTCCACAGGACGTTGGTCTTGGTCACGTCGCCCCGCCCCCCGGCCTTGACGGCCAGCGAGCCGGCCGAGCGGAACCCGCCGAAAACGTGGACGACATCGCCCCCCACCACCACGCTCGGCGACACGTTGCCCGTGAGCGAGTGCGTCGCGAACCAGCGGATCTTGCCCGTCGCCGGATTGAGCCCCCAGACCTCCTCGGGCACCGCGATCACGAGCTCCTCCGCGCCGTCCGGGAGCGTTACGAAGCAGGGCGTGCCGTAGGCCAGTTCGAGAGCCGCCGCCTCCGACTTCCAGACCTCACGGCCCGTCTTCCGGTCGAGGGCGATGATCGCCTTGCTCTCCTCGGCGGCGTTGACGATCACGAGATCGCCCTTGACCACGACGCTCGCCGCCGAGCCCCAGCGACGATTTCCCGACTCCGTGCCCACGGCCGCCCGCCACAACTCGCCGCCATCCAGGTCGAAGGCGATTACGCCGCTCTTGCCGAAGAACGCGTAGACGGCGTCGCCGTCGGTCGCGGGCGTGCTGCTGGCGTAGCCGTGCTCCGTGAGAAAGCCCTCGTACCGGTCCTCCGGCAGTGCCGCCGCGACCTCGCGCTGCCAGAGCGGCTTTCCGGTCGCCCGGTCGAGGCAGACGAGGTGGCGGACGAGCTGCGCTGGTTCCTCCCCGGCCCCGGTGCCGTATCCGGAGTAGCACGTCACGAACACGCGGTCGCCCTGGACGATCGGGCTCGACGAGCCGGGGCCCGGCAGCGGCGTCTGCCAGCGGAGGTTTTTCTCGGCCGACCATTCGAGTGGCACCGCCGACCCGCCCACGCCGGCCCCGTTGGGCCCGCGAAACCGCGGCCAGTCGGCGGCCGGGGCGACCGTAGCCAGCAGGGCCGTGACGAGGAGCAGCGATGGGCGAGTCATTCCACGACCCTCAGAACGTCGTTCTTCTTGAGCACCCGCCGCGGCCCGTCGCCGTCGAACTCGAGGTGGCAGTCGAGGGTCATCCCCAGGCCCGCGTCGGGCGGCACGTCGAGGATCGCGGTCACGGTGTCGCCCTCGCGGGCGATCTGCACGGCCTCGTAGGGGCCGAACTGGACCCACGCCGGCGGCTGGTTCGGGACCGGGCCGCGGCGGGCGGCTCCGGGATCGAGCACGAGCCGAACCTCGCGGCGGCCGCCCCGGGAGATCGTGCCGGGCCGGACCTCCGTGATCACGGCCTCCATCCGGCTCTGCCCTTCGGCATTGTCCTCGATCGCTCCCTCGCCCATCCGACGCATGCCACGGTTGTTGGACGGCTCGGGCACGCCCCGGTAGCCGCCGATCACGTAGGGAAACCGGCCCGGCGTGACGTGATAGTGGTGGCCACGCTGCGGATCCTCGTGGCCGTTGCAGACGTCGAGCGCCCGGTCGCCCTCGAGGTCTTTCGCCATCACGCCTTCCGCTTCGTAGGGCCCGTGGATCGGATAGCCGTCGAAGGCGAAGCCGATCACCGGCGAGTGCCGCTTGCCGTCGTCGGGGAACGGGCTTTTCACGCAGGTGGGATACTTGTGGTAGTGGTAGACGCCCGTCTGCTGCGGGTGACCACAGCAGCTGTCGAGCCAGACCTCGCTGTAGCCGTCGACGGCGTTCATGCCTCCCTGCTCGAACGGGTTGAAGAACACGACCCCGTTGAGCGCCACCCCGATCGGCCCCATCGGCAGCCGCGTGATCCGCTCGGCCCGCTGTGGCTGGAGCGGCAGGCGGAAGGTGAAGTCCTGCACCCGGATCGAGTTGGGGTTGCCGCTGTTGGGGAAGATGGCGGTCGGGTGGTTGGGGTAGCCCTGGCTCTCGATCACGAGGAATCCCTCGGCATGCGAAGGCCGAACCTCGTCGATCCCGTCGTCGTTGGAATCCCGCATGTGGTACGAGAACAGATCGACCGCCTGGTCGCCGTCGCGAAACAGGTAGACCGGCTTGGCCGCGTCGGCAGCCGCGCGAAGCGACCAGCGGCCGGCGACGGGCCGGACCTCGGGCTCGGCCCCGAGGCACACGGCGGCCGAGCCGACGAGGGCGAACGTCAGGAAGCGCATCAGCGGCAAACTCCGGGGCCGGACGGCTTCAACGCCCGGAGTCACCTGGAGTTTCGCCGGCGGCCGGCAGAGGGGCCAGCGTGAGGGGGTCGCGGAGCGGCAGGTGCGTCACCTTCCCGCCGAAAAACGCTTCCATGCTGGCCCGCTTCTCGAGATCGCCCGGGGCGATCTCGTCCCAGTCGCCCACCACGAGGATCGCCATCGCGTCGGGGTCGAGGTGCTTCCGGGCCACCCGCTGGATGTCGGCCGGCGTCACCGCCTCGACCCGCTGGCGGAACGCCTGCCAGAAGCCCTCGGGCCGCTTCGTCCACTCGTCGTTGACGAACACGGCGAGCATCGCCGGCTTGCTCTCGAACCGCCGGGGCAGCGTCTCGACGAGACTCAGCCGCGCGGTCTCGAGCTCCTCCTCCGGCACCGGTTCGTCGCGGATGCGGCGGATCTCGTCCATCACGATCTTCGTGGCCAGGGCGACCGTCGCATTCTTGCTCTCGAAGCCGGCCTTGAAGTCGCCAGGGTAATCCACCCGTGGCTGGAGGATCGAGCGCACGGAATAGGCGAGCCCCTCGTTGCTGCGCACCTGCTGCATCAGCCGGCTCGTGAACCCGCCGCCGCCGAGGATCTCGTTGAGCACGAGCAACGGGATCGCGTCTGGGTCGTCCCGCTCGATCGACCGGCGGCCGATCAGCACCTTGCCCTGCGGGATCGCCTTCGGTACGTGATACATCCCCGGCGCGAGCGTGGCCTTGGGCGGCGCCGGGTCGGGCGTCATCTTGCCCCGCTCCCAGCCGGCGAGGGCCTTCTCCAGCGTGGCGAGCATGTCCTTCGCTTCGAAGTCGCCCGAGACGGCGATGATCGCGTTGCCCGGATGGAACACCCGCGCATGCAGCGCCTGCAGATGCTCCCGCGAGATCGCGGCCACGCTCGTGGCCGTGGGTTCGGCGGCCTCGAAATGATCCGGCCCGAACGCCAGCCGCTTCCACTCCCGGCCCAGGATCACGCCGGCGTCGTCGTTGCGCTGCGCCAACTGCGCCAGGCTGCGGGACTTGGCCGTCTCCAGCCGGGCGGCGTCGAAGGCCGGCCGCCGGAGCATCTCGAGAAACAGCCCGAGGCTCTCGGGGAAGTTGCTCTTCAGGCAGTTGAGCGAGGCGCTGGTGAAGGTGTCGCTCGCGGCCACGCTCACCTCGGTGGCCAGGAAGTCGAGCGTCTCGTCGACGTCCGCCGGCGGTTTCGTGGCCGTGCCCCCCTCGCGGACGAGCCGGGCCGTGAGGGCGGCGAGTCCGGGCATGTCGGCGGGGTCGAGCGACGCGCCTCCCTTGAAGGTGATCGAGAGATTGATGAGCGGAAACTCGTGCGACGGCGCCAGGTAGACGACCGTCCCGTCGGCGAGCACGTGGCGATGGTCGGCAGCCTTCGGCGGCACGTACACGAGCGGCTCGAACTCGATCGCCTCCGGCCGGGCGGGCAGCGTGGCAGCGGGCTCACGGGCCTCGGCCACGACACCACTCAACGCGATGCTCAGGCTCAGGAACGCAAGCAGGCCACCCCGACTCGCGTAGCTCGCGGTTGCCCGTGCCATCTCGCCGGACGCTCGCTGCGGCCCTCCAGGCCTCCGCTCGCTCGATGCTGCCCTCGCTTCGCAATCCTTGCTGCGCTCGGCCAGCAACGCCGCTCGATTGGCACGGGCAGCCCCGAGCAGTCCATGGTTGCGCCGGCGGAACGCGGACTGCCAAAGGGCGATTCTGGCAGCCACGAGCCTCGAGGGTATAGAAGCCCCCGGCGCGAGCCGGGGGATGTGAGCCGCAAGCCGGTGCGCCGGCGTCTCGCCAAGTGCGGGCGGGCCGTCAGCCCGCATCCCTTGGCTTGCGCCTGGGGCTTCGATCGAGGTTGGTGTTCGCACGATGAAAGTCCTTTCAGTCCGCCTGGCGGCGGTAGAGCGCCACGCTGCGGTTGGTGGGCTTGAAATACTTCCGCGCCACGCGGCGGATGTCGGCCGCCGAGACGGCTTCATACTTCTTGGGCGACTCGTTGATCTCGCGCCAGTCGAGCAGGGCCTCGTTGAAGGCCAGTTGGATGAACAGCGACATGTTGCTCTCGAGCTTCCGGTAGTTGTCGGCGGCGACGCGGTTCTTGACCTTCCGCAGCTCCCGCTCGGGCACCTCGGCCTCCTGAAGCTTGGCCAGCTCCTCCTCCCAGGCTTTCTCCAGGTCCTCGGGGCTGGCGTCGCCCCGGGCCTGGGCCGAGACCGCAAACAGCCCGGCGTATTTGCGGGTGTCGGAAGCGGCGCCGGCGGTCGCGGCGATCCCGCGGCCCTCGACGAGCCCGGCGTAGAGCCGGCCGGTGCGCTCGTTCAAGAGCTCGGCCAGCATGTCGAGCGCGTAGGAGTCGGCGTGGCCCGCGGGCACCGTGTGGTAGCGGATCTCGACCGCGGGCGGGAAGTCGCCCGTGGCGAGCATCCGCTGCTCCGCGAGCTGACCGACCTCCAGCGTGACCACCGGCGGCGGCGGCCGCGAGCCGGGCGTGAGCCGGGAAAAATACCTGCGGATCAGGGCCTCGGCCCGGGCGGGGTCGAAGTCGCCCACCAGGATCCCGAACAGGTTCCCGGGCCGGTAGTAGACGTTCCAGTATTCCTCGGCCTGCTCGAAGGTGTAGCTGTTCAAGTCGCTCGACCAGCCGATCACCGGCCAGGCGTAGCCGCTCGACGCCCAGAACAGCGCGTCGAACTGCTCCTCGAACTTGCCCGTCGGGGTGCTCTCCGTCCGCAGCCGTCGCTCCTCGTGGACGACGTCCCGCTCCGAATAAAACTCGCGGAACACGCTGCCGTTGAGCCGGTCGCTCTCCATCCAGGCCCAGAGCTCGAGCTTGTTGGAGGGGATGGTGATGAAGTAGCAGGTGATGTCGTTGCTCGTGAAGGCATTCATCCCGCTGCCGCCGGCCCGCGTGTAGACCTGGTCGAACTCGTCCTTGACGATCGTGCCCGCCTCGGGGCCGGCCGGGCCGCGGCCCTGTTGGGCCTTGATCAGTTCGTCGAGCCGGGCCCGCAGCACCCGCAGTTCCTGCGTGTCGTTGGCCGGGTTCCAGGGATCGTCGATCTCCCCCGCGAAGAACCGGTCGTATTGCCGCGTCCAGACGAGGCGGTTGATCTCGTCGCGGATCGCCTTCTGCTCGGCGCGGTAGCGGGCGTCACGCTTCGGGTCGCGGGTGCCGATCGTGTCGGTGCCCTTGAACATCATGTGCTCGAAGAAGTGGCTGATGCCCGTGATCCCGGGCCGCTCGTTGACGCTGCCCACGCGGGCGACCCAGCCGGCGCTGACGACGTTGGGCTGGTCCCGCCGGGGCACGAGCAGAAACTGCATCCCGTTGTCGAGCGTGATCTCCCGCACGGCCACCTGCTGGGCGAGCGCGGGCCCGGCGGCGAACAGCCAGGAGACGGCCAGGAGCCGGGCCAGGCGCCAAACCAGGCGAGTGGAGATCGTGGGCATGGGGACAGCCTCGGTGACGAAGGGTCTGAAAGCGACCGTTATAGCGGCGGAACAGGGGAAGTGTCCCGGCGGAGATCCCGCGGCCTCGCCGCGACCGCTCGCTCCCGGCCGCCCGCCGGCGAACAATCTTCTGGCGGTTCGCCGCGCACCGCGGTTCGAACACCACGAGGCAGCACCATGGCGTCGATCGATCGAGCCGACCCGGTGATCATGGGCCATCTACTCGCCCAACACCGTGAACTCCACGACCTCTTGGTCGAGGTCCGGGGGGCGTTCGACCAGCCCTCCGGCGCGGTGGCCCGGGCGGAGGTGGCCGGCCGGCTCGGCACGCTGCGGCAGCATCTGGCACGTCATTTCGAGCAGGAGGAGCGGGGTGGGTTCATGGAGGAGTCGCTCTGTCGGATGCCGCGGCTGGCGCGGGCGGCGCGGGAAGTGCTCGCCGAGCATCCCCCCTTGCTCGCCGCCGTCGACGGGTTGCTCGAACGACTCGCGGCGCGGGACAGCGGCGGGGAAGCGTGGCAGCAGGCCGGCCGCGACTTCGAGGCTTTCGCCTCACGCCTCCTGGCCCACGAAAGGAACGAAAATGCCGTCGTCCAGGAAGGCTACAACGAAGACCTGGGGTTGGCCGACTGAGCGTGGGCTCCCGCTGGCCGCGATCGCGGTCGCGGCCGTGGGGGCGACCCTCGCCGGGACCGCGGCCGACGCGCCGCCCGAGCCGGATCGGGTGGCCGTCTTCATGCGGGCCAAGCTCGGCCACGCCGACCGCGTCCTCGAGGGCCTCGCGGTCGCCGACTATGCGATGATCGAGCGTGCGGCGCAGGAGCTGTCGCTCGCCAGCCTCGACTCCAACTGGCAGGTGCTCCAGACGGAAGACTACGTCCGCCAGAGCGCCGAGTTTCGCCGGGCCTGCGACGCCCTGAAAAAGGCGGCCCAGGAGAAGAACCTCGACGGGGCGGCGCTGGCTTGGGTGGATGCGACGCTCAAGTGCGTGCAGTGCCACAAGTACGTCCGCGACGCCGACTGAGCGGCCGGCTCAGGCTTCGAACGTCACCCGGCCCGGGTCGATCGGCTCCGGCGTGAAGGTGGTATCGAGCGTGGTCACCTTGGCGATCCGGTCGAGGTCGATCAGCACCGCCGGATCTGCCTGGGCCTCGGTCACGTCCCAGGCCGCCAACTGGATTCGCGGCAGGCTGACGACGAGCATCATCGGCCGGAGCCGGCGGCGGGAGGCCGCCTCCGACCCGTCGGGATGGCCCTCGACCTCGATCTCCCGGCAGTCGCTGATCGCCCGACTCAGGGCCGAGAGCAGTCGCGGCCGCGCCGCGTAGCGACCCGTGTCGGGAGCGGGGACGTGGAAGATGCGGCGGGACTCCTCGGCCTGGGCCACGAGTTCGGCCCGCAGGTCGCGTTCCAGTTTGGACCGCAGGCTCTCGATCCCGGTCCAGAGCACCGTTCCCTCGAACGACCGCAGCAGATCACGGCCCACGTTGAAGGCCACCACCTCCAGGAGTGTCAGCGGTTCCGGAGGGATCTTCCGGCCGGCGAGCGCCGTGGCGTCGAGCCGCCAGCCGAACTTCCTGTCGCCCGGCAACTGCTCGTGGTCGATCGGGTAGCCGCAGGTGATCAGAAACTCGCAGTCGCGGCGCAGTGTCCGGGGGGAAAGCCGGGACAGGCCGAGCCGCTCCTTGACCGCAGCGATCAGGGCCTGGTCGTCGAGTGGCCCGCGGGCGTTGGCCAGGATGTCGAGCAGACTCAGGATGCGCAGAAACTGCTCGTAGCGGGCGAGATTTCTCGGCATCGTCATCCTGGGGGCGTATGGCTTCGACGGTGCGGTTGCCGTGATGCGGCAGCTCAGCCGTCCCAGGGTCCGAAAGGCAGGGCACTGGAGCGCGGACCAGTTCAATGTCGATGAACGCGACGGCAGAAGATATCTAACTCAATACCGCGGCACCTTTGGTCACGGGGGTGCCCGGGTCGAATTTTGGGGTTTCAGCCCCGAACGAGGCCGCCCATGCGAGGGGGTCGGGTGCTTGTCAACCGTTCCCGCTACCGCATCACCACGGTGCGGCGGCCGTGCACGAAGACGCGATCCTCGAGCACGAGCCGCACGGCCCGCGCGAGCACGAGCTTCTCGACGTCGCTGCCGGCCTGGGCCATCCGCTCCGGCGTGTCGGCGTGGTCGACGGGGATCACGTCCTGGGCGATGATCGGCCCGTCGTCGAGTTCGGCCGTCACGAAGTGGGCGGTGGCGCCGATCAGCTTCACGCCCCGGTCGAAGGCCTGTCGGTATGGGGCGGCGCCCGCGAAGGCCGGCAGGAACGAGTGGTGGATGTTGATCATCCGTCCCGCGTAGCGGCCCACGAACTCTGGCGACAGGATCCGCATGTAGCGGGCCAGGACGACGACGGCCGGCGCGTGGGAATCGATCGCGGTCGCGATCGCCCGCTCGTGGGCCGCGCGGTCGAGTCCCTCGTGCGGCACGTGCGTGAAGGGGATGCCGAACCGCTCCACGAGCGGTCGGAGGGTGGCGTGGTTGCCGACCACGCCCACGATCCTGCCCGGCAGTTCCCCCACGGTGTCGAGCAGGAGCAGCTCGCCGACGCAGTGCGGCTCGCGGGTGACGCAGACCACGATCGGCCGGCGGTCGACCGCCGTGACCCGCACGGTCGCCCCCGCGGGCAGCACCCGCTCCAGATCGGCCCGCAGGGCGGCGGCGGAAACGTCACCGTCGGCCGGCACCACCTCCGCGCGGAAGAAGAAGTGCCGCGCGGCCGTGTCGACGAACTCCTGGTTCGTCTCGATGTTCAGCCGGCGGTCGCCGAGCACGCCGGTGATTCGGTGGATGAGCCCGACCGAGTCGGGGCAGTCGACGAGGACGATCTGGCGGGACATTCGCGGAATCCTAGGGTTTCTGGCTCGACGAGGTTTTGTGTGGGTCAACGCCGTGGGGCCGGGGCCGCCCGTGCCGTCTCGCCGGACGTTCGCGACCGGCATCCTGCCGGTCGCTCACTCGGAGGCAACCTCGCTTCGCCATCCCGGCTGCGCTCGGTTTCCTACGCCGCTCGACTGGCACGGGCAACCCCTCGTACCATCTCTGGCCAGGACGCTTCACCGCACCAGATTCCGCTCGGAACCCTCCTACCACGCGCGGAGCGACTCCGCGACCCGCTCCCGCCGCGGCACCCACGCGAGCACCACGTCCTCGACGGTGGTGCCGGTCTTGCGGGCGGGCACGTCGACGCGCTCGAGGGCCAACCGATCAGGCGCGAACTCGAGCCGGATCCGCTCGAGCTCCGCCTCGAGCTCGTCCTCGAGCAGGCGGCGCTTCTCCTCCAGGCTCGACAGGCTCTCCTCCGCGTGGGCCACGTCGGCCTGCTGACGGGCGGCGCGGCTGGCCGTCCGCATCGAGGTGGCCGCCTTGCCGATCGTGGTGGAGCTGATCTTCCGGCGGCCGAAGAGCGCGCCGAGCACGGCCGAGCCGATCGAGACGTAGGTCTGCAGCGACTGGTTCTGGGCCTCGGCCTTCTCCTTCTCGACCTTCTGCCGGGCCCGCGCGAGCCGGTCTTCGACCGAGGTGAGCTTCGCCGCCTGGCGGGACCGGACCCGCTCCATCTCGGCGTCACGCCACTCGTGCACGCGATGGGTGATGCGGCTGCGGAACGCCCGCTCGTCTTCGCCCGGCCGCGAGACGGCGTCGATGGCGGGCGCCCGCCAGACCGTCAGGTTCGCGGTGCGGCCGAGCCAGCCTTTGAGCGACGTGGCGAGCGACGCATAGCCCCGCGGGCCCGCCAGGGCCGCCGGCAGCGGCGCGAACGAACCGGGCCGTGGGGCGGGCTCGACCTCGGGCGGTTCGGCGATCACGTCGCCGGCCTCCCAAGCGGACTCGCCGAGGGAATCGCCCGCCGGCGCCAGGCAGATCGTCTCGCGATGCTCGTCGATGCCCGCGGTCGTGAGCGAGTAGCGGACGATCGCCCGGCCGAGCACATAGGGCTCGTAGTGGAGGCGGCCGTCGGGGGCCGGCGCTCCGGTCGGCGCCAGGAACACCTCCCGCACGCCCGGCGGCAGGATGGGGCGGGGGCCGCCCGCGAAGGCGGCGCCGGCGGCCTCCGCCTCGGGCTGCGGCGAGGTCGCCGCCGCGGCCG
>CAXNGP010000004.1:0-21552 GCA_964201845.1 Pirellulales bacterium | reverse complement strand
AGCCCATTCTTTGGAACCAGGGGCGACGCCATCAGGCATGGGGACAGCCGACACCGGCGCCTTTTGGCCTGGGTGCTCCCCAACGCCGTGTCGCGGCAGTGGATCGCCGGCCACGCGCTCGCGGCCGACGAGACGGTCGACGACCGCTTCTTCCCCACCTTCCGCGGTCTGCTCGCCATGGTTCACGCCCGCGGGGTCGCCCACGTCGATCTCCACAAGCGGGAGAACATCCTCGTCGACACGCAGGGCCGGCCGCACCTGATCGACTTCCAGATCTCGTTCGCCCTGCCGCGGGGCCGCCTGGCGGGGCTGCTCTTGATCAGGCTGTTGCGGATGCTGCAGCGGTGCGACGACTACCACCTGCTCAAGCACGAGCTCCGGCATCGGCCCGAGGGCTGCCGCGTGGCCGCCGCCGATCTGGCCCGCCTCCGGCCCTGGTGGATTCGCGCCCATCGCAGCGTGGCGGTGCCGTTTCGCCACGTGCGTCGGCGGCTGCTCGTGGCGTTGGGCATCCGGGCCGCGGATGGGCAGGCGTCGAGCGAGGCGTTTCCCGAGATCGCGCACCGACCGGTCGGCACACCGGCTGCCGCCGCCTGAGGCTCGGGCGACCGGCGGTCAGCGGCCCGCTGCCGCTTCGGCGGCGGGCGGCGCCCGCCAGCGGTCGATCGTCTCGCGGAGCAGCGGGCTCGGCACCGTGATCGCAAGCCCCAGCGGCGTGTGCACCGTCTTCTCCTCGAACGGGCTGGTCACGCGGTCGGTTTGACGCTGCATCGCCACCACGACCCCGGCCACCAGCGGCCCGGCCGAGCCGTCGTCGGTCACCACCGCCGCCCCGCTGTCGCCGGCGTAGTGGGCGTAGTCGACGAAAATCCGGTCGAGTGCCGCCGCCGGCGCGAGCGGATGACTGGCGATCGCGCCGGTCCGCAGCACAGGCCAACCGGCCGCGTTGCCCTCCGTCTGGGCCGGAAAGCACGCCACTCGCACCCGCTGTCCCACGGCGACGCGGCCCGCGTCGAAATCGGTGGCGGCGGCGATCGTGGCCAGCGGGAACGGCTGGAGGTCGACCCCGGCCGGCACCGTCCAGGCCAGGACGGCGACGTCGGCCTTGGGGTGGCGCACCCAGTTCGGGTTCGTGCCCGAACGGATGGCGACCGGCGTGTCCCGCCGCTCCCAGCCCGCTGTCGCCGGCGCCCGGAGCACGGCCGTGGCCGACTCCCCCTGCATCTTCTCGAAGGTATGGGCCGCCGAGACCAGCAGCACCGCGGCCGCGCGGTCGCCTTCGGCCGGCAGCTCCACGACGAAGGCCGTGCCCGACTGGCCGCCGCCGTGGAGGCGAAAGGTCGCCCGCAGGGCCGTGCGGCAGGCGTCGTCGGCGGCCGGAGCCACCGCGGCCGAGAGGAGCATCACCGCCGCGCACGCCAGTCGCATCGCATGGCTCCTTGGCCCGGGTCGGCCGCGGCTCAGAGCCGCTTGAGCCGCGTGAACTCGTCCATGGTCACCGTCGTGAGCTCGCCGTCGTCGCGGGCCAGGATCAGGACGTCGCTGTAGACCTTGTCGTCGGGGTTGCGGCGGAAGTGCAGCCCGTGCCGCCGCCGCTCCCGCCGCAGGACGCGGCCGACGGTCGCCGTCTTCCAGTCGCCGCTCGAGCCCACCGTGACGTCGTGGACCACCTCCACCCGATCGCCCGGCTGGAGCTGCTCATACAGCACCCGCGATTCAGCTTCGTCAGAGGCCATGATCACTCCTGACTCTTTCAACCGTCACTGGCCGCCAGGAGGGCGGCCGCCGCGAGGCGAGGTGCACCTTGGCTGCACCTCCGCCGAGCCAAGGCGGCAGGGGCCAGGGATGGCCCTGCCGCCGTGAAACTAGACTTCCTTGCTGTCGATCCACTTCATCATCTTGCGGAGCCCCCGGCCGGTCTCGGTGAGCTTGTGCTCCCGCTCCCGCCGCCGGGTCGTCTTGAACATCGCGGCCCCGCCGCGGTTCTCGAGAATCCAGTCGCGGGCGAACTGGCCCGAGCGGATCTCCTCGAGGATCTTCTTCATCTCGGCGCGGGTCTGGTCGGTGATGATCCGCCGGCCGCGGGTGTAGTCGCCGTATTCGGCGGTGTTCGAGACGCTGTAGCGCATGTACTCGAGGCCGCCCTGATAGAAGAGGTCGACGATCAGCTTCATCTCGTGGAGGCACTCGAAGTAGGCCATCTCCGGCTGATAGCCGGCCTCGACGAGCGTGTCGAAGCCCGCCTTGATCAGCTCCGAGACGCCGCCGCAGAGCACCGCCTGCTCGCCGAACAGATCGGTCTCGGTTTCCTCCGCGATGGTGGTCTCGATCACGCCGCCCCGGGTGCCGCCGATGCCCTTGGCATAGGCCAGCCCGATCTTTTTCGTCGCCTCGCTCGCCCCCGGCCCCAGCGCGATCAGGCAGGGCACGCCGCCCCCCTTCACGTATTCGCTGCGGACGAGGTGGCCGGGGCCCTTGGGCGCCACGAGCATGATGTCGTGGCCCGGCGGCGGCTCGACCTGGCCGAAATGGAAGTTGAAGCCGTGGCTCGCCATCAGCACGGCCCCCGGCTTGAGGTGCGGCTTGATGCTCGTCTTGTACACGTCGCCCTGCAGCTCGTCGGGCAGCAGGATGTTGATCACGTCGGCCTGCTTGACCGCCTCCTCGACGCTGACGGGGGTGAACCCGTGGCTCTTGGCGAGCTCGTAGTTGGGGCCGCCCGGCCGCTGGGCCACCACGACGTTCAGCCCGCTGTCCCGCAGGTTCTGGGCCTGGGCATGCCCCTGGGAGCCGTAGCCGATGATGGCGATGGTCTTGCCGGCGAGGTGCTTGAGATCGGCGTCGGCGTCGTAATAGATGGTGGCGGGCAAGGGGGGAACGCTCCAGGGTCCTCGAGAACGGGTGCGGAAGGGACGAACGCAGGAAAACGGGACGATCGAACGGGGATGGTCAGGCCAGCGACTCGGCGCCGGCGTCGGCCGGGGGATGATCCTCGTCGGCCGCCTCGGTCAGCTCGCGGGTGTCCGGGCTGCCGCGGACCATCGCGATTCGACCGGTGCGCACGAGTTCGAGGATGCCGTGGGGCCGCATCAACTCGATGAAGCCCTCGAGCTTCTTCTCGGTGCCAGAGATCTCGACGATCACGCTGTCGGAGGCCACGTCGACGATCCGGCCGCGGAAGACCTCGGCGAGTTCCTTGACCTCGGTGCGGGCGGCGCCCGGCTCGGCGGCGACCTTGATCAGCATCAGGTCGCGCTCCACGAAGTTGCGGGAGCTGATGTCGTCGACCCGGACGACCGTCACGATCTTCTCGAGCTGGCGGCGCACCTGGTCGAGGACGCGGTTGTCGCCCCGGAGCACGAACGTCATCCGGGAAAAACCGGGGTCCTCCGTCTCGCCGACGGCAAGGCTGTCGATGTTGTAGCCCCGGGAGGCGAGCATGCCCGACACGTGGGCGAGCACGCCGGGGACGTTTTGGACGGTGGCGGAAAGGACGTGGCGCATGGGGGGGCCGGCGGGGTCTGGCAAGCCTCGGCCCGGTTGGCGGGCCCGAAATTCACCGAGCGGAGTCTAGTTCGCGATTTCCGGGCGATTCAAGCCTCGCGGCGTTTCGCGGCCCCGGGAAAGGCCCGGCTCCCGCTTCACCACCCGCCGCACAGCATGGCCGATTGACATTCCCCGCGAAAAGCCGATATTTTCCGGGGCTCGCTTTCGCCCGCCCGACCACTGTCTCCGCCCCCCATTTTCCAAGGAAGTCATCCCGCGTGTCGAACGTCCTGGCTCAGGAACTGATCGAAGCCGGCGTGCATTTCGGCCACCGTGCCAGCCGCTGGAACCCGAAGATGCGGCCCTACATCCACGGCCGCAAGAACCTCATCCACATCATCGATGTCCGCGAGACCATTCGCGGGCTGCTGCGGGCCCGCAAGTATCTCAAGCAGGTCGCGGCGACGGGCAGCCTGATCCTGTTCGTGGGTACCAAGCGGCAGGGTTCCGAGGCGATCGCCCGTGAGGCCGGCCGCTGCGGCATGCCTTACGTCAGCGACCGCTGGCTCGGGGGCACGCTCACCAACTTCCGCACGATCCGCAACCGGCTGGCCCGCCTCGAGGAACTCGAGACGCTGATCCCCAGCGACAAGTTCGCCACCTACTCGAAGAAGATGCAGTCGTCGCTGCGGCGCGAGCACCGCAAGATGCTCCGCAACCTCGGCGGCATCCGCACGTTGTCCCGGCTCCCTGAGTGCCTGGTGGTGTTCGACCCCAAGAAGGAGAAGAACGCCGTCAACGAGGCCCGCAAGATGGGCATCACGACCGTCGCCCTGATCGACACCGACTGCGATCCCGACATGGTCGACCTGCCGATTCCCGGCAACGATGACTCGATCCGGGCCATCGAGCTGGTGGCCGGCCGGCTCGCCGACGCCATCCTCGAGGGCAAGTCGGATTCGGCCGCGACGTCGCAGGCCGCGGCCGAGGGGGGCGAGGCCGCCGTTGGCGAGTCCAAGCCCAAGCCCCGGGCCCGGCCGATGGTCGCCAAGCGTTCGGTCCCCAAGCCGACGACCTGACGTCCGCCTCGGCCAGGCCCATCGTCGCCCGCGGGCTCGCCGAGCCCGCGGTTCGCGTTCCCGTCATTCACCCGCTGTCCGAGACCAGAGGAGAGACCATGCCCGAGATCACCGCGGCCGCCGTGATGGCACTGAGGGAAAAGACCGGCCTCCCGATGATGGAGTGCAAGAAGGCGCTCGCGGAGTGTGGCGGCAACACCGAGCAGGCCGTCGACTGGCTGCGGAAGCAGGGCATCAAGACGCAGTCGATGCGGGCCGACCGCGAGACGTCCTGCG
The DNA here is from genome assembly GCA_964201845.1 of Pirellulales bacterium. GTDB lineage: Bacteria > Planctomycetota > Planctomycetia > Pirellulales > UBA1268 > QWPN01. Next base: position 16,711 of record CAXNGP010000004.1, on the reverse strand, counting down.
GCCGCCTGGCCGTCTACACCGATCCGGCCAAGGGCGTCGGGGCGATCATCGAGCTGAAGTGCGAGAGCCCGCCGGTCGCCGGCAGCCCCGACTTCAAGGCGCTCTGCGAAGACGTCGCCAAGACGCTCGCGCTCGGCCCCGGGGCGGCGTCCCCGGAGGAACTGATGGCCCAGAAAAGCCATGCCCACCCCGCCAAGACGCTCGGCGAACTGAAGGACGACCTCTTCAACCGGATGCGGGAGGTGTTCGAACTCTCGCGGATCAAGCGGGTCAACGCCCCCTGCGGCGGCTACGCCCACCACGACGGCACCAAGGCGGCGCTCGTCGAGATTTCCGGAAACGCGTCGGCTCCGGCCGCGGCCGAGGCGGCCAAGGACATCGCGATGCACGTGGTGGCCATGGCCCCCAAGGCGATCCGCAAGGAGGATCTCGACGCGGCGGTCGTGGAGAAGGAGCGGGAGATCCTCACCGAGGCGGCCCGCAAGGAGGGCAAGCCCGACAACATCATCGCCAAGATGATCGAGGGTCGGCTGCGAAACTTCTACGCCACCTGCGTGCTGCTCGAGCAGCCGTTCGTGAAGGACGAGAAGCAGAGCGTCGGCAAGCTGGCGAAGGACGCCGGGATCGACGTGGTCGCGGTCGACAACTGGCGGTTGGGCGGCTGAGGCTGGCGGGCACATTGCCCGGGCTCCAGCGGACCTGCGGCCGCTGAGCCCGCGTGCCTCGTGTGAAGCGAGGGGCGGTCGGGCGGGTGAGCGTGGTGGCTCCATTGCCCGGGCTCCAGCGGACCGTCAGTCGCTGAGCCGTCTGCTACAGTACGTCGCGATGACCGCCGCCGCTCCCTACCGCCGCGTGCTCCTCAAACTCTCGGGCGAGAGTTTCGCCCGGGCGGGCGAGCGGGGCATCTCGATGGACGAGGTCGTCCACATCGCCCGGCAGACGGTGCAGGCGGTTGCCCGCGGCGTGGAACTGGCCGTCGTGATCGGCGGCGGCAACATTCTCCGCGGCGGCTCGTTCACGGCCGGCAATGCCGCGATCCAGGAGGCGACGGCCCACTACATGGGCATGCTCGCGACCGTAATCAACGGCCTGGCCCTCCAGGACGCGCTCGAGAGCCTCGGCGCCCAGACGCGGCTGATGACGGCGATCCGGATGGACGGCGTGGCCGAGCCCTACATCCGCCGCCGGGCCCGGCGGCACCTCGAGAAGGGGCGGATCGTGATCCTGGCCGCGGGCACCGGGAGCCCGTACGTCACCACCGACACCGCCGCCGCCCAGCGGGCCCTCGAACTCGGCGCCGACATCCTGATGAAGGCCACCCGGGTCGACGGCGTCTACTCGGACGACCCGGAGAAGAACCCGCACGCGCTGCTCTACAGCGACCTCTCGTACCAGCAGGTCCGCGAGCAGAACCTCCGCGTGATGGACGCCACGGCGATCTCGCAGTGCATGGAGCACCGAATGCCGATCCTGGTGTTCAACTACCGCCGCGAGGGCAACATCGAGCGGGCCGTGGCCGGCGAGCGGCTCGGGACGCTGATTTCATAACGGCTTCGCGGCCATCCATGGCCCGCGAAGCCTCGCCGGGCCTCCGCCCGGCGGCCGCACCTCCGGGCGGCCGTGCTCGTGCGCGGTGTGGCGCGCGGCGTTCGTGCAGACGAATCCCATCCGCATCCGCTTGCCACTTCGTCAACCGTTTGGCTGCGAGGGGTTGCCCATGCCAATCGAGCGGCGTAGGAAACCGAGCGCAGCAAGGATTGCGGAGCGAGGTTTCCTCCGAGCGACCGGAGGGCAGGATGCCCGCAGGGAGCGTCCGGCGAGATGGCATGGGCAACCCCGAGCCCTCACGCAGCGGGCTCCAGCGCGAGTCCGGGCGACGGGGTCGGGCGGCCCCGAGCCTGGGCAATCCAAGACTTTCGATCACACCCCATCCGCGCGAGCCGCTTGCCCAGCCCCGTGGCACCGTGCGACAATCGTGCCTTCACCCCAGGAGCCGCCCGATGCCGGCCGAAGACATCCTGCTCGACGCCGAGGAACGCATGGAGAAGGCCGTGGAGGTCTTTCGCCACGCGCTGAACGGCATCCGCACCGGCCGGGCCAACCCCGGCATCGTCGACACGCTGCGGGTCGAGGTCTACGGCTCCCCCACGCCGATCAAGGCGCTGGCCAACGTCGGCGCCCCCGAGCCCAATCAGATCGTCGTCCGTCCGTTCGACCCCGGCACGCTCAAGGACATCGAGAAGGCGATCCAGGCCAGTGGCCTGGGCTTCAACCCGCAGAGCGACGGCCGCGTGATCCGCATCATCATCCCGCCCCTCTCGGCCGACGTCCGCCGCAAGATGACCGCGCGGATCAAGGAGCTGGCCGAGGAGGCGCGGGTGGCGATCCGCAACGTCCGGCGCGACGCCAACAAGGCGGCCGAGGGTGAGGAAGCGGGCGGCGAGATGACCGAAGACGACTCCAAGCAGTGCAAGGACGACGTGCAGGAGCTCACCAAAACGCACGAGGGGCTCGTCGGCGATCTGGCCCGAACCAAGGAAGCCGAAGTCATGGAGGGGTGACCGCCCCGCGGTTCCGCCCTCCGTGCCGGTCGAGGAGTAGCCCGTGAGCGAGCCACTGGCCGCCGCCCCGCCGGTCCGGCTCGCGGGGGTGACCAAGCGGTATGGCCGCCGGACCGTCCTCGATCGCGTGTCGCTCGACGTGCCCGCCGGCATCACGGGTCTGGTCGGCCCCAACGGCGCGGGCAAGAGCACGCTCGTCCGCGCGATCCTGGGTCTCGTCCGACTCGCCGCCGGGAGCGTGCGGGTGCACGGGCTCGACCCGGCCGCCGACCCGCACCGCGTCCGCCGGCTCACGGGCGTGGTGCCCGAGGACGACGCCGCCGTGCCCGGCCTCTCGGGGGTCGAGATGGTGCAGTATGCCGCCCGGCTCTCGGGCCTGCCCGCCACCGAGGGGCTGAGGCGCGCCCACGAGGTGCTCGACTGGTGCGACGCGGGCCAGGAGCGCTACCGCGCCATCGAGACCCTCTCGGTCGGGATGAGGCAGAAGGTGGCGTTCGCGGCCGCGATCGTCCACGACCCCGCGATCGTGATTCTCGACGAGCCGACCAACGGCCTCGACCCGCTCGAGCGGCGGGCGATGCTCGGCCGGCTGGTCTCGCTCGCTGTCGACCACGGCAAGACGATCCTCGTCTCCACCCACGTCCTGCGGGACGTGCAGTCGATCTGCGACCGCCTGGTGCTGCTCGTCCGCGGCCGGGTCCGGCTCGTCGGCTCGGTGGCCGAGCTCACCGGTGCCGACAGCCGCGACCTCCGGCTGCAGGGCGAGGGTCCGCTCGGGGACCTCGCCGCCCGCCTCATCCGGCGCGGCGTGCCGGCCCGGCCGGCCGACGACTCGGGCGTGTTCGTGCAGGCCCACGACATGGCGGCCGTGCGGGCGATCTGGGAGGAGGCCAGGGCCGCCGGCGTGGTCGTGCGTTCGCTCGAGCCGGAACGCCGGCCGCTCGAGGACGTGTTTCTCGAGGCCCTGGCCGCGGCCGACACCGAGGAGTCGCACCATGCCCCTGCATGACGTCGGCTACCGCGGCTGGCTCGGGCGGCCACGGCCTGGAGCCGCCGCCGGCGTGATCGCGACGACCGGCATCCGGCTGGCCTGGAAGAGCCGCTGGCTGCGGCGGGTGATCCTCTTCGCCTGGAGCCCCGCGCTCGTGTTCGCCGGCGGGTTCTTCGCCTTCGAGCAGGCCATCGACGAGGGGGCGATCGGCGCCGGGAAAAACGTCTCCCGCCGGCTCGACGGCTTCGGGCTGTTTGGCAGCCTGCTGGCGGAGTCGCTGGGAGGCAGCCTCGACGATCCCGAGCAGGCCCGGCGCACGGTCTGGTCCAGGCTGCTGCTGGCGTTCATGCGGGCGCCGCAGGCGGTGCTCCTGGCGGTGGTCGTGGGCCTGGTCGCCCCGCGACTGATCGCGGGCGACCTGCGGGCCAAGGCCTGGCTCGTCTACTTCACGAGGCCCGTCTCCCGGACCGACTATGTCCTGGGGAAGGTGGGCGTCCTGACGGCGATCGTGGGCCTCGTCACCCTGGTGCCGGCACTCGTGCTCTGGCTCGTCGGCGTGCTCGTCAGCCCGAGCGTGGGGGTCGCCGTCGCCACCTGGGATCTGCCGCTGCGGATTCTCGCCGCCGCCGCCGCGGTCACGATTCCCACGGTGCTGCTGGCGCTGGCCTATTCGTCGCTCACGGCCGAGACGCGAATCGCGGCCTTCGCCTGGTTTGCCACCTGGGTGGCCTGTTGGATCACGCACGGGGCGCTCACGGGCGCCGACCTCGCGGCCGGTTCAAGGCCGGCGGCGGCCGACGTTCCCGCCGCGCTGGCCGATTCGGACGATCCGTTTGACGACGGACCGCCGGCGGTCGTGCGCGGCCCGCGCGGCCAACGGCGGCTCGGCTGGCTCGCGCGGGCCGCGGGCATCGGCGGCGGCGTGGACCGCTGGGCCTGGCTCTCTCCCTTCCACGCCCAGGGCGTGGTGCAGGCCTGGATCTTCGGGATCGAGCGGCGATTCGCCGTCGTGCTGCCGTCGCTCGTCTCGCTGGCGGTGATCGCCGGGGGCTCGCTGCTCGTCCTCTTTCTGCGGGTCGACGCCCCGGCCCGGGCCTGAGGAGAAGCCGCGACCATGATCGTCCTCGAGCACGCGACCAAGCTCTACGGCACCGTGATCGGGGTCAACGATCTGACGGTCGAACTCGGCCCCGGGGCCCACGGCCTGCTGGGTCCCAATGGCGCGGGCAAGACCACGCTGCTCGGCCTGATCACAGGCCAGCTGCGACCGACGATGGGACGCGTCACGATCTTCGGCGAGCGGCCGTTCGGCAATCCTCGGGTACTCGCCCGGATCGGCTACTGCCCCGCCGCCGACCTGCTCGAGCGGCGGGCGACGCCCCGCGAGTGGGTCGCTTATCTCGTCCGGCTCGCCGGCCGCGACGGCCGGGCCGCGGGTCGGGCGGCCGCGACGGCACTCGACCGAGTCGGGCTCGGCGAGGCGGCCGACCGGCCGCTGGTGACGCTCTCCAAGGGCATGCGGCAGCGCACGAAACTTGCCGGCGCCATCGCCCACGATCCCGACCTGCTCGTCCTCGACGAGCCCTTCGTCGGGCTCGACCCCGTCGCCAGGCACGACCTCGTGACGCTCGTCCGTGGCTGGGCGACGTCGCGGAGCCTGCTCGTGGCCAGCCACCTGCTCCATGAGATCGAGGCGCTCGACGCCGGGCTGGCCGTGATCCTCGGGGGCCGGCTCGTGGCCAGCGGCGATGTCGGGGAGATCCACGACCTGGTCGACTGCCTGCCGGCGGAGATCCGGCTCGAGGCCGACCGGCCCCGGCGACTTGCCGAGATCGCCTGTGCCAGCGGCCTGGCCGACGGCCTGCGGTTCGAGGGCCCGGCCGGCCTCGCGATCGGCACGCGCGAGCCCCGCCAGCTCGCCGCGGCGCTCGCGGAAGCCGCGGCCGTCGAGGGGATCGCGATCACGACCCTCTCCGCGGGCGACCGGTCGCTCGAGGGCGTGTTCGATCGGCTCGTGCAACTGCACCGCGGTATCGGCTCGGGGGGCGGCGGCCCCCGGCCCCCGGCCCCGGAGGCTGCCCGATGATCGTCTGGCGTGGCATCCTGGCGGTGGCGGGCTTTCAGCTCCGTCGTCTCCTCGCGCCCCAGCGGGTGATCGTGGTGGCCCTGGCCGCGGCCTTCCCCGCCGCCGTGATGCTCGCGGTGCGCCGGATCGCGGGCGACATCGACCGCAACTTCGCCGTCGTGCTGCTCTACGCGCTCGTGCCGGAGATGCTCTGCATGCTCGGGCTCCTGGTCACGATGTGTCCGGTCGTGGCCGACGAGCTCGAGCGCGGCACATGGCAGCACGTGGCCGTTCGCCCCGGGGGGCGGTGGTCGCTGCTCCTGGGCACGTTCCTGGCCGCCGTCACCTGGACGGCGACGGTCGCGCTGTTCGCCCTCGCCCTCGCCCTCGTGGCGGCCGGGCTGTCCGATGCGGGGCGGCTGGCGGCGGTCTTCGCCGCGCTCGTCGTCGTCTCCTGCGTGGGACGGGCGGCGCTGTTCGCGCTGCCGGCCGTGATCGTGCCAAAGCGGGCGCTCGTGGCGAGCGTGGCGGCGGCGTTCGTGGTCGAATACCTGGCCGGCTTTCTCCCGGCCGTCATCAATCAGCTCACCGTCAGCCTGCGGCTGCGGAGCCTGCTCGTCCATTGGATGGGCTGGGAGCGGGCCCTGCCGACCGAACTGCAACTCCTCGTCGACACCCAGCCGGTCTGGGTGCAGATCATGGCCGTCGTCACACTCGCCACGGTGATGCTGGTCGCGGCCGGGCTGATCCTGGCCCGGCGGCAGTTTCCGCCCGCCGAGGAGGCCTGAGATGATCGAAGCCGCCGGGCTGGTGAAGCATTTCCGATCCGCCGACGGCACGGTCGTCAAGGCGGTCGACGGGGTCTCGTTCGTCGTCGGCCGTGGTGAGATGGTCGGCCTGCTCGGGGCCAACGGGGTCGGCAAGACGACCACGATGCGACTGCTCGCCACGCTCTTGCAGCCCACCGCCGGCACCGCCCGGATCGACGGCTGTGACGTCACGACCGACCCGCTCGGCGTCCGCCGCCGGCTCGGCTATCTCTCCGCGACGACCGGCGTGCCCGACCGGCTCACGCCGCGGGAGGTGCTCCAGTCGTTCGGCCGCCTCCACGGGTTCGATCAAGCAGCGCTGGCCGGCCGCGTGCCCGCGCTGCTCGACGCCCTCGGGCTCGGCGACTGCGCCGAGCGTCCCTGCGGCCGGCTTTCCACCGGTCAGCGGCAGCGGGTCTCGCTCGGCCGGGCGCTCGTCCACGATCCGCCCGCGCTCGTGCTCGACGAACCGACGTCCGGCCTCGACGTCGTCGGCTCGCGGGATCTCCTCGACCTGCTCGAGCGGCTGCGTTGGGAGGGGCGATCGATCCTGATCTCGACGCATCGGCTCCACGAGATCGAACGGCGGTGCGATCGCTTCCTGATCATTCACGCCGGCCGGATCGTGGCGGCGGGTACGCGGGAGGAGATGATCGCCGCGCCCGGCGGGCTCGAGGGGGCGTTCTTCGCGGCGGTCGAGCCGGGGGCACACCCATGACCGCGATGGATCCGACACCGCGCGGGCAGGTGGTGCGGGCGATCGCCCACCGCGACCTGCTGGAGTTCGTGCGTGACCGGCGGACGCTGTTCGTCACGCTGCTGATGCCGATGGCGATGTATCCGGTGCTCGCGCTCGCCAGCACGCTCGGCCTGAGAACCGCGCTTTCAGACCTGGAAGCCCGGCAGGCGCCCCGCGCGCTCGCGATCGCCCTCTCCGGCGCAGACGCGGAACGGCTCGCGACGCGGCTCGAGCAGGTCGCCGCGATGGTGGCCGACGAGCTGCCCGCCGACTGGCCGGCTCGCCTGACGACCGAACTCGTGCCCTCCCGGGCGGCCCAACGACTGCTCGACGACGGGATGGCCGACGTGTGGATCGACGCCCCGGCCGGCACCGCCGCGGCGCTCGATGGCCCGGGCACGGTGCCGCTCGAGGCTCGGGTCTCCGCGGTCCGGCCGCTCGACGCCCGCCGGCAGCGACACCTGCTGGAGGTGGTGCGGGCGCTGGCGGAGGATGCCCGCCGGCGGCGGATCGAGGCCGAGGGCCTTCCGGCGAGCGTCCTCGAGCCCGTGGCCCTAACCTTCGCCGGCGGGTCGCCGATGGACGGTGCGGCCTCGATGGAGGGCATCCTGCCGACGGCGGCCGGCGGCGTGCTCGTGCTCCTGGCGCTCCTGACCGCGACGGGCGCGTTCTATCCCGCGATCGACGCGCTCGCGGGCGAGAAGGAGCGGGGCACGATCGAGACCCTGCTGCTGGCGCCGGCCACCGCCGGCGAGATCGTGACCGGCAAGTTTCTCGCGATCTGGGGGGTGACGCTCGCGACCCTGCTGGTGAACGCCGCCTCGATCGGGCTGACCGGCCTCGTCCTGCTGCGGTTCCTGCCGGCGGGCGTCGACCTGGGCACCGATGCCGCCCGGCTCTCCACCGCCGCCATCGTCACCCTCCTGGGCTACATCGGCCTGGCCGCGGTCGCCGCGGCCACATGCCTGGCGGTGACCAGTGGCGCGCGGAGCGGCAAGGAGGCCCAGAACACCCTCACGCCGGTGATCCTGCTCGTGAGCGGCCTCGCCGGCTCGGCGCTCCTGCCGGGAGCGGGTGGAGAAGCCCTGGCCGCCGTGCCCTTCGCCGGCCAGGTGGCCCTGGCCCGCTCGGCGTTGTCGGGTACCGCGGTGCCGACGCTCGCGTTGCAACTCGCGATCTCGCTGGCGGCCGCGGCCGCGGCCACCTGGCTGCTGCTCCGCGGGGCGGCGGCGGCGCTCACCGACGAGGAGCTGCTGTTCCGCGGCCCCGACGTGGCCGGCAGCCTGTTCGCCCGGCCGGCGCCCCGCAGCCGACCGACGCCGATGCAGGGTTTCGCCGCCGCGCTGGTGGCCTTCGCCGGGCTGTGGTACGCGCAGGGTATCGCGCCGGCCGATCTCGGGCTCGCCGTGCCGATCCAGCAGGCGGCGCTCGTGCTGCCGCTGATCGCGGTCGCGCTGTGGCAGCGGGTCGATCCGGCGACCACCTTCGGGCTCACGGCCCCCGGCGGCAGGCGCTGGCCGCTTGCGGCCCTCGGCGGGCTGCTCGCCGGCGCCGGCCTGTTCATCCTGGGCGCCGCGGCGACGCTGGCAGTGCGGGGCACGCACCTCTCGCCGGCCGCCCGCGACCTCGCCGCGCGGATCATGGAACTCCTGCTCGACCGCCCTTGGTGGCTCTCGGGGCTGCTGATCGCCGTCGTGCCCGCCATCTGCGAGGAGCTTTTCTTCCGGGGCTGGGTGCTCGCCGCCTTCGCGGGCGAGCGCCCGGGCTGGCGGCGGGCGCTCGCGGCAGTATTCCTGCAGGCGGCGGCGTTCGCGGCGTTTCACCTGTTGCCGGAGCGGATGCCGCAGACCTTCCTGCTCGGGGCCGTGCTCGGCTGGATGACGCTCGCGACCGGCAGCCTCGTACCGGCGGTGATCGGCCACCTCGCGCACAACGCCGTACCGCTCGTGCTCGTAGCCCTGGCAACGGAAGGGCACGGCCGACGGCTGGCCGCCGGCGACACGACGACCCTCCCGGGTTGGCTTCTACCCGCGGCCGCCGTGGCGGTGGTCGCGGGCCTCGCGCTCGTACACGCCGCCCGCATGAAAGCCCCCTTGCGTGAGCAAGGGGGATGACGCCCACCACGCGATTCGGCATGGCGTGCACATGCTTGCGGCTGGCTCGCGGCATCCCCCCGGCTCACGCAGGCTCGGGATTGCCCGTGCCATCTCGCCGGACTCGATCGGCCGTCGTGGGTCGCGCGGGCTCGGGATTGCCCGTGCCATCTCGCCGGACGCTCGCTACGCCCATCCTGGGCTTCGCTCGCTCCGTGCCAGCTTCGCTCCGGCATCCTGCCTGCGCTCGCTGCCAAGGCCGGCTCGATTGGCACGGGCAACCCCGAGCCGTCCAACGGTGGAGGAAGTAACGGACCGCTCAAGGCCCACTACTCAAATGGATTCGTCTGAACGGACGTCGAGCGCCAAAACCGCGCACGAACACGGCCGCCCGGAGGTGCGGCCGGCGGCAGCGGCCGAAGGCCGGAGTGCCGCCAAGCCCGCCGGGGCCAGGGATGGCCCGGCGGGCGTGAAGAAAGTCATTGCCTGCGGAGTTCGGCGACCTCGGCCTCGAGTTCCGCGATCCGCTGCCGCAGGGCGGCCACTTCGGCCGTGCCCGTGGTCTCGGGCTTCGCTGTCGGGCCGGCCGCGATCGCGGCGCCCACCTCCCGCCGCACCTTGTCGAGCTTTTCCTCGGGCAGGAGCCCGTGGGTCAGCATCCGCCCACGGCCCGGAGGCGAGAGCCAGACGACGAGGCCCTTGGCGGCGAGTGCATCGAGATGGGTTCGCAGCGAGGTGAGGTCGGGGATCTCGTCCATCCGGCTCGCCCGGCCCCGTAGATCGCCCTCGGTCTGCTCGCCGCGGCAGAGGAGTTCGCCGATGATCGCGAGCTCCTCCTTGCCCACGCCCAGCCACTCGTAGGCCAGATGCCGGTACCGCGGGAGCTTGCCGCTGCCGAACACCTCGGCGACCGCGCCGGCCGTCTGCAGGCTCCGCACGGCCCGCATCACCTGCTCCTCGTCGAGCGTCATCACGGGGTCGCGGTTGCTCTTCTGATTGCAGCCGTTCACCAGCGCGTTGAGTGAGAGCGGGTATTGGTCGGGGGTGGTCTTGCCCTTCTCGATCAAGACGCCGAGCACCCGCCGCTCGTTGGCGTCGAGGGGTCGCACCGCCTTGCCGGCGGCATCCCCGCCCGTGGCTTCACCCTCCGCGTGTGTCATGTCCATAAGCACAGGATCGCCGCGAGTCGCCGGCCGCGTCAACCACCGTCGCCTCTCAGCGGCGGCGGGGCAGGATCCGGATGCCGGTGGTGGCCGGGGGCGTGAAGGCGGGCAGGGCTGCGTTGCCCGCGAGATCGGCGATCGCCGCACCCGCCGGCAGCGTGATCTGCCGGGCCAGGCGGATGCCCGCCGGCGCGGAAAGCCCCGCCGGCACCGTCCAGCGGAACACGAGCCGGTCGGTGCCGCTGCCCGAGACATACTCGGCCCGCTGCCCCACGCGGCCGACCGCGAGCGGAAGCCGCGGCCGGCCGGTCACGACCACCGGCTCGCTGAACCGGAACGCGAACGTGAGCACCGCCCCGGGACGGTAGGCCGCCGGCGGCGGCACGATCAGGGCCACGATCTGCGGCGGCACGGTGTCGGCGGGTGGCTCGGAGGGCGGATCGGTCGGGGGCGGATCGGTCGGTGAGGTCGAGCCAGGCGCGGCGAAGGCGCCGGGTGCCTGCGGGCCGCTCCGGACGGCGCCCGTGTGGTCGTAGACCACGCTCATGTCGGTGCGGCCGACGGGCACGGCGGGTCGGGCCGGCGCGGCGGCCCAGTTGAAGGCGGGGATCGCCACGGTGGCCGGCGGCGTGAACGACGACGCGAGCCGGTAGTCGCCACGGGCCAGGTCGGCGAAGGCCGGCCGCACGGTGTTGATCGCGTTGTTCGCCGCCACGTCGGCGGCGAGCGATGCGTTGCCGATGCCGAGCGGGTGGGAGGCCGGCCCGTTCCAGATCACGTTGCCACGGATCAAGAGGCCGTCGTCCGGCCGCGTGGGAGACGGGATGTTGGAGCCGACCGAGGGCGTCCGTGGCGCGGCGATCGCGAACTGCTCCCACTGGCTTCCCACGGCCTCGGGATTGAAGACCACGTTGTTGACGATCACCACGTTCTTGTTGGGGATCGGTTCTTCGCCGCCCGCCCGCGCCGTGCCCCACCCACCCAGGGCGAGGTTCGCGGCGCAGGTCGCCGTGTCGCCGTCGCAGCTGCGCGACCCGTGCACCACCTCGATCACGTGGCTGCGGCGGCCGACGTTCACGAGTGTGTTGTGGGCGAGCAGGATGTTGAACCCGCCGTTGACGCCGAAGCCCGCCCCCTCGGTGTCGTGGATCACGTTGTTGGTGAAGGCGATGTCGGAGGCCTCGTAGTGGAGCCAGGGGGCCACCATGAACTCGAAGCCCGTCCCCTGGCCGGCCGTGAACCCCCCGGTGCCGGCGTCGAAGAACTCGTTGCCGGTGATCGTGAGATAAGCCGAGCCCCCCTTGGCATACATCGCCCAGTCGCCGGCGCGGTGGATCCGGCTGCCGACCACGTGGCCGTATTGGACGGCGACGAAGTCGATCGCGTTGTCCCAGGCGCCCGAGATGTCGCAGTTCTCGATGTAGACGTGCTGCGACTGGTTGACCTTGAGCGCCTCCTGCGGCACCGCATAGGTGGCGATCACGCCGGTGCCCCGGATCGTCGTGTCGCGCAGGAGCACGTTGGAGCTGGCCTGGATCTGGACCACGTCACCGCCGCCGGCGGTCATCTCGAGGCCCACGAGGTGGAGGTGGCGGCAGTCGAAGATGTTGAGGCTCGGCAGCCGGGCGGTGCCCGGGCCGTCGGCGGCCCGGATGATCACCGGGGCCGTGAACGTGCCGTGGCGGCTTTCCCAGAAGTGGGGCACGCCCGACTCGGGGTAGGTGCCGGCCACCAGGTTGATCCGGACACCTTGGGAAAGTGTGGTCCCCAGGGGGATTCGCCGCCACGCCTCGGACAGGGTCTGGACGGCCAGGTCCCGGGAGACCCCGCTGCGGGCGTCGTTACCGGCCGTCGGATCGACCCAGACATCCACGACGTCGGGCGAGCCCGTGTCGTAGGCGGGCAACAGCCCCGTGCCGCTCATCACGAGCCGCCGCTCGCAGCCCTCGACCGCGAGCGGACGCCCCGGTCTGACGTGCCGCCGCCGCCTGATCCTGCAGGTCTTCATGGCGAACCTCCCTTTCCCTCCCGCTGCGCGGAAGAGCCGTCCGCCTTGCCCTTTCCGTCATGCTACGCGCAGGGCCATCCCGAAAGCCATCGACCTCAGCCGACGGCCGAGCTCAATACATCAGGATCACGGCCAGCGCGGCCAGGCCCACGCACACCAGGCCCACGCCCATCCAGCGGGCCACGGCCGGCCGGTCGGCGTAGCGGTAGTCGGCGTTCTTGATCGCGGCCAGCATGTGGCGGTGCTCCCACATCCCCACGAGCGTGGCGGTGATGCCCAGCACGATCAGGGCCGACCCGAACACGCGGGTCTTGAGCGGCGAGAAGCTGGCCAACCTGCCGTCCATCACGTGGGCCACCTGCCCCAGCCGCTCGATGCCGAAGCCGAGGCTGATCATCGCCAGGCTCGTGCGGATCCAGGCCAGGAGCGTGCGGTCGGCCGCCTCGCGGTTCCGCTCCCGGGCCAGTTCGTTGATGACCGAGGTCTGGTTGTTCGACGAATCCGCGTTCATCCCGACAGTCTACTTCACCTCGACCGCCACGCTCTTGGAGTGGGCCGAGAACTCCGGCGCGTACCGGCTCTGGATCATGGCGAAGCCGCTCGAGGCGGTGCCCCGGTGGGCGGCCCGGAGCCCATACTCGAACACGTGCGTGCCCCGCGGGAGCCGCTCGAAGAAGAGCTGCGTCGAGGCGTCGCGGATCGCCAGATACCAGCCCGCACCGTCGCCCCACCGCCAACCCGAGAGCACATCGACCGGCTCGGTCAGGCTCGGCCGGTGGTCGGCAAGCTCCACGAACTCGTAGTCGCGGTCGCTCGTCACCACCAGCCGCACGACGAGCTCGTCACCGACCTCGACCGCCACACCGTCGCCGGCCGGCACGAGCTCGGGGCCGGCCTTCGTGAACTTCTTGACGAACAGCTTCTTCTCCACGGAAAGCTCCTCGCGGCCCGCGGCGGGAACGTTGGCGATGTCGTCGAGATACTGCCAGTGAACCCCGCCGAAGGCGAGCCCCTTGTCCGGCTTCTCGAGGGCCACGGTCGCCATCGCGGGCGTGATCTCCCGGCGGACGAAACGCGTCTCGAAGAACCCGGTGCCGGCCTCGACCTTTTCGGGCGTGATCTTCTCCCCGCCCACGGTCACGGTCACGAGCTCCTGCGAACCGAGCAGGTCGCCCCCGCGGCCCAGGAGCGCGCCCACGGCGTCGGCGGTGGCCCGGCTGCCCGGCCACTTGCTCGTCCGCTTCTGCGACAAGAGCCACACCTTGAGGGCCTCGACGGAGTCCTGGTCGCCGGCCACCTCGTCGAAGGCCTCGATCATCATCGCCTGGGTGGCGATCGGGGCGTGGGCCCAGCTCCACCAGCCGGGATGCTCGTCCCGCCACCACATGCCCTGCCAGGAGTCCTTCTCGGCGCCCGGCTTCACGTCGGCGTCCACCGCCCGCTGCTTGAGGCTGTCGATGATCGAGAGGGCCGTCGGCTTGTCACCCGAGCGGACCAGCGCGATCGCCAGTTGCCCCTGGGAGAGCCGCGGGTCGATCTTCATCCAGCACTTCCTGGCGACGTCGAAGCCCCAGCGGATTGCCTCGGCGGCCTCGCCCTCCGGCGGAGCGTCCTTGGAGAAGAAGCTCCGGGCGTAGAGGGCACAGACGCCGATCGGGGTCAGCACGATGTCGTCGGGCTTGTCCTTCCAGCGGCGGAGCGCCTCATTCCGCTCCTCGACGAGCCGGCCGTCGAGCCAGGGAATCGCTGCAAGAGCCGGTTGCACGTCAATGTCCACGCCCGCGGCCCGCAGCCGGCCGAAGCCGGCGATGATCCCGAGCGTGACCGAGTCGCAGGTCCGCCCGCCGGGAAACCAGGGCCAGCCGCCGTCGCCGTTCCGCAGGCTCTCGAGCCGCTCGAGCGCGGCCCGGGCCTCGTTCGTGGCCCGGTTGGCGTCGAACAACAGCGCGATCCTGGCCCTGGCCTCCGTCTCGTCCACCGCGTCCCGCACCCACGGCGTCTCCGCCAGCAGGGTCTTCACGAGGTCGGAGTTCTTCTCCAGCGGACTCGTCAGCGCGTCGGTCCCCTTCCACTGCTCGAAGATGCGGCCGATCCGCGGGTCGGTCGTGGCCAGATGCCGGGCGAGCGTGTTGGCGTAGAGCCGGGTGAAGAGCGTCTCGCTGCTCTCGTCGGAGTCTTCCATGATCACCGGCAGGGCGAGCACGCCGTACCAGGCGGGGTTCGACGCGGCCTGCACCACGAGGGACTGGCTCTGGATGTCGGTGCCGGCGGCAGGGTCAGCGCTTTGGGCCAGCCGGTCGAGTGACACCTTCCGCGTGCCGGGGCCGCGGATCGTGATCGGGATGGTTTCCGTGACGGGGACCCGGCGCGGAAGCACCGGTACGAACGCCTCCTCGCCGTCGGCCGCCTTCTTCCCCGAGGCGTCGGCCGAGCCGGTGGCGAGGTATTTCAAGACGTCGGTGCCGTCGGCCACCTTGACGGTGAACACCACCGGCTTCGACTCCCCCGACGCGAGGTCGAAGGGCTGCTCCTTGGGCCCGTCGATCAGGCCGTCCCGTGACTCGTCGGTGCGGGCGTCGGCGAGCGCAAACCGCACCGTGCCGGCCAGCCGGCCGGTCGAGGTGTTGCTCACCTTGACGGGAATCTTGACGAGATCGCCCTCCCGCAGAAACCGCGGCACGAGCGGCTCGACCATCAGGGATTTCGCCGACACGCAGGTGTCGACGAGTTCGCCGCTCCGCAGGGCCGCGTCGTGTGCAAGCCCCTTGAACTGCCAGGTGGTGAGCGTGTCGGGGAGCGTGAACTCGATCGTCAGGACCCCGTCCTTACCGCTCGAGAGCGCGGGGAAGAAGAAGGCCGTCTCGACGAGGTTCTTCCGCGGAGGCGGGGCGGTGGCCTGGGCTGCCGGCGGTCCGCCGGCGTCACCCGCGCCCGGTTTGTCCTGCCCCTGCAGTTGCTTCTCCATCCGGCCGTCGGCCCGGTTCATCGCCTTCGCGCCGCCCTGCAGCTCTTGGAGCGAAGCGCCCGTGGGAACCGTGTCGGCCATTATCGCGGCCTCGGCCATCATCGGCACGGGTATGGCCCCCCGGGCCATCATGCTCCGGCCTCCGAATCTGCCTGCCGCCTGAAAACCCCAGCCCCCCTGCGGCGTGCCGAACGGATCGCGCAGCACCCGGAAGCTCATCTCGGGAACCTCGCGGTAACGCTGCTCGAAGTGACCGCGAACGTGGTGAAAACCCTCCGGTCCGTTCGTGAACGCCAGGTTCAGCCAGCCGGCCTCCTGCCGAAACAGGCCCATGAGCCCCGCGCTTGGCCAGTCGTGTGGCGCGAGCGCGTCGAGCGACTGGTCGTACGCCAGGGCCAGCATCTCGGCGGCCTGCGGCGCCGCAGGACCCGCCACGGGATCGGCGACACTCGTGACCTTGGCCCGCCAGATTTCCTTGGCTCCCGGCTCCGTCCGCCGCGTGAACCGCTCCCACTCGACCGACAGTTTCTTGTCGGTCCAGGGCACGGAGACCGTCTGGCTGTGCATGTGGAGCCGCCCCTCGCGAACCATCCACGCCCGCACGGTGAAGCCGCCGCGATTGGCCGCGGTCGCCCGGTACGACACCGGCCACTGGGTCCGGCCCGGCTTCGTCCAGAACCGCTCCAGCACGTTCCCCGACTGCGAGATCTCGACGAGCGCGAGTCCCGCGTCGTAGCCCGTGCCGATCAACGCCTGAAACTCGCTCTCCGGCTCGACGGTCGTCTTCTCGGCCTTCATCACGAAGGCCCGCTTCACGCCGTAGGCCTTCGCCTCCGGATCGACCACCTCGACGAGCGTGGTCGCCTTCACCGCGGGCACGTTGCCGGCGGCGGGGATCTCGAACGTGGCCCGGTAGATGCCCGCGGGCAGGTTGACCGTGGCGACGTTCTTGCCCGTCGCCTTGTCGGTCGCCACCCGCTGCTCGGAGACGGCCTCGCCGGCCGCCCAAGTTTCGGGATCGGCGGCATCGGGCGCGGGGGGCTTGGGCGGCATCCGCATCCCTCCCCGGCGCATCCGCGGCATCGGCCGGCCCCCCTGGAGATCGCCGCGCTCGACCACGGCCGGCTGCGCGAGCCGGTGGATCACGAGCCTGCCCTCCGCGGCCCGAGGCTCACCGTCGAGCGTGGTCGTCGCCACCGTGATGGCCACGGCCGCCGGCTCGCCACGCTTCACGGCCTGCCACCCGGGCACACTCAAGCCCGCCTCGACGTCGGTGTAGCCCGCGTTCACGCTCCGCTCGTCGCTGCGGGTCTCGCC
>CAXNGP010000003.1:0-23195 GCA_964201845.1 Pirellulales bacterium | reverse complement strand
GACCTGGCCGGCTTCGTGGCCGACGCCCGGGCGACCGTCGAGCGGGAGGTGAAGCTCCCGCCGGGCTACGTGCTCGCATGGGGCGGCCAGTTCGAGAACCTCGAGCGGGCGAGCGGCCGCCTCATGATCGCGGTGCCGGTGGCGCTGTTTTTGATCTTCGCGCTGCTCTACGTCACCTTCGGCTCGGTCAGCCTGACCTTGCTGATCTACTTAAACGTGCCGATCGCGGCCACCGGCGGGATCTTCGCGCTCTGGCTGCGGGGCATGCCGTTTTCGATCTCGGCCGGGGTGGGGTTCATCGCGCTGTTTGGCATCGCCGTGATGAACGGCGTGGTGCTCGTGGAGCACATCCGCCACCTGCGTCATGCGGGAGCGGACCCGCGGACGGCCGTCTTCCAGGGCTCGCTCGACCGGCTCCGGCCCGTGCTGATGACCGCGCTCTGCGGGGCGCTGGGCTTCGTGCCGATGGCGGTCTCGGGCAGCGCCGGCGCCGAGGTCCAGCGGCCACTGGCCACGGTGGTGATCGGCGGGCTCGTCACCTGCACCATCCTCACGCTGCTCGTGCTCCCGGCGATCTACCGCTGGTTCGATCCGGCCGCGGCCGGTGAGCCGGCGGGCCATTGAGCCGGCCGGACGCAGCAGGTGTCGCAGACAGCCAGCAGGGCCGGGCTGTTCCGCCAGGGTTGCCACTGATAACAAACGACGGTATTCTGTTATCATGATTCGCACCCAGGTCAGTCTTCGCGACGACGAATATGCCGCAGCCAAGTCGGAAGCGGCGCGGCTGGGGATTTCGCTGGCCGAACTATTGAGGCGGTCGCTGCACCGCATGCTGCCGCCGACCCACCAGGCTTCCTGGATGCGGTTTTCCGGATCCCTGCAGTCGGGTGACGCTCGGTCGAGCGAGCGGATCGACGAGGTTGTCTATGGCGAAAAGCCGTGAAGCGTATGTCGATACATCCGCCTTCATCGCCTTCATGGACGCCTCCGACCGGCATCATCCCTTGTTTGCCCGGCTGTTCGCCGATCCGCCGCCACTGGTGACGACACCGCTGGTGATCGCGGAGGGCCAGGGCTGGTTCCTGAGGCGGTTCGATGCCGGCCGGGCGCTCGAGTTTCTCGCCCTCGTCGAGATGCTCGCCCCGCTGTCGATCGTCCCGGTGGGACCGAAGGAGATCGCGGCTGCGACAGGCTTGCTCCGCCGCTTTTCCGACCAGCCGTTGACGCTCGTGGACGCCGTGAGCCTGCATCTGATGGCCGTCCGGAAGGCCCGTGTCTGCTGGTCCACCGATCGACACCTCCGCCTCGGAGGCACGCCTCTGGCGATCGACCGCAGCTGAGATCAGCGCACTCCGGGCGTCGGTCGCGAGCACGGATTTCCGGGCCGAGCGGGACTCTGGATCAGCGGCGCCGAGTGGCCCGGAACCCGTCGGCCTACGGCGGCGGCAGCGGCTGCGGGGCGGGCGGCGGGCGGTCGCCGACGTCCGGCACCCGCTCCTTGGGCCCCCCCTCGAACGTCCGGCCGGCCGGCACGTCGCCCACCGGCGGGAAGACCTCCAGCTGGAGGAGGTCGGCGATCTCGACGGCGCTCGTCCACCGCTCGGCCTGGGCTTCGACGTAGGCGAGCTCCAGCTCGGTGAGGATCTTCTGGGCCTGCAGGAGGCTCAGGAACGTCACCTCCCCCTGGCCGTAGAGCCGCTGCGTGACCTCCACCGTCTCCCGGGCCTTGGGGAGGATCCCTTCTTCGTACCAGGCGGCCGTCCGCTGGGCCCTGCGAAACGTGTTCATCATCTCGGCCGCCTGAGTCGCGAGGGCGAGTTCCACGTCCCGCAGGTCGGCCCGGGCCGCGGCGATGTCAGCGGCGGCGGCGCGGATGTTGCCCTGGTTGCGATCGAAGAGGGGCACCGCCAGCATCACCTGGTACAGGGCCTGGTCCTGGGCCGGCATCACCTGCCGCTGGTAGCCGCCCATCAGGTTGACGTTGGGGATCGGCTGCACCCGCGCCCGGTCGAGGGCCCACTGCGCCCTGGCGACCTCGGCGCCGGCGGCCCGCGGCAGGGCATTGCGGCTGACCACCGCCTCCTGGAGGCCGGCGATGTCGAAGTCCGGAAGTTTGGCGAGCAGGTCGCCCGCGACGGTGCCAATCGCCTCGCGGGGCACGGCCATGTCGACGGCCAGCCGGCGGCGGTCGGCCTCGATCGTGACGCCCGCGTTCAACAGCCGCACCTCCGCCCGGTCCCGCTCGATGCTCCAGAAGAGGACATCGGCCCGCGTGCCCTCGCCCGCCGCGACGAGCTGCTCGCCGATGCGGAAGGATCGGTTGGCGATCTCGAGCAGGAGCTTGAAGATCTCCTGCTGCCGTTGGGCGACGAGCAGGAGATAGAAGTCGCGGCGGACCGCCGTCATGACCTCGAACCGCGCCCGCACCAGCCGCCACTCGGCCGCCTGCACCTCCCGGAGCGCCGCCTGCTGCTGGAGCCTGAGCTTGCCGGCGGTGACGATGTCCTGGGCGACGGTGCCCGACCACTGGCTGTCCGAGCCGGCCGCCTGGGGCGTGAAGCCGGCGATGACCGGATTGGGGTAGAGCCTGGCCTGCACGGCCTTGCCCTGGGCGGCGCGAATGTCCGCCCGGGCGGCGGTGATCCGCGGATGGTTCTCGAGCGCGATCGCCACGCAGTCGACGAGCGTCCGCGGGCCGACCGACGCCGGCAGGGTGGCGTCGGTCGCGGGCACGAGGGCCGCGGGTTCGGCTGGCTGCTCGGGGCCGGCGCCCAGCGGTTGGCCCGGGTCGGCCAGGCGGGCGGCGTCGCGCGCCGGCCATTGAGCGGCCGGCGGTGGCAAACCAGGCGGCGTTCCGGTGCCTTGGCCGGGCGCAGCGCTGCCGGCAAGGGCGGCCACGGCCGCGACTGCGGTCAGGAATCGTTGCAGGTTTCGCATGGCTGCGCGCGGCACCGCCCCGGCTTCGAGCCGGACCCCTTCCAGCCTTCTTCATCGGCACATTCCGCACCACCGAACAGGACGAGGCGGATTCCGGAAAATCCCCGGCACGGCGTCCCTCAAGCTGGGAAGGCTACGGGACTCGGGGAGTTCGGCCCGCCGGCCGCGGCAGCGTTACGATGGCGACCCAACCCTCCGGGCCCGTCATGTCTTCGTCCCTGCACTCGCTGCCCGGCACCGTGCGGGCCCTCGGCCAGTGGCTCGCGCTCGGCACACTCGTCGGGCTGGTCGCTGGCGTCGCGTCGGCCGCGTTCCTCTGGCTGCTCGAGCAGGCGACGGAGTGGCGCACCGGCCACGAGACGATCGTCTACGCGCTGCCCGTGGCGGGCCTGACGCTCGGCTGGATCGCCGAGCGGTTCGGGCAGGAGATCAAGGCAGGCAACAACCTCGTCATCGACACCATCCACGACGACGGGCCGGAGATCCCGCTGCGGATGGCCCCGCTGGTGCTCCTGGGCACGGTGTTCGGCCACCTCTTCGGCGCCAGCGCGGGCCGCGAAGGCACGGCGATTCAGATGGGCGCGAGCCTCACCGACTGGACCTCGCATCGCCTCGGGCTCGGCCGGCCCGTGCGGCGGCAGCTCCTGGCCGCGGGCGTCGCGGGCGGCTTCGGTTCCGTCTTCGGGACGCCCGTCGCGGGGGCCGTGTTCGGCCTGGAGTTCGTCGTGCGCGGGCGGATCGAATACCACGCGCTGGTGCCGGCGCTCGTCGCTTCGGTGGTGGGCGACCTGACGACCCGCGGGCTCGGCATCGTCCACACGTCCTTCCCGGCGGTGGCCCAGGTGCCGCTCACGCCGCTGTTGCTGCTTGAATGGCTGGGGTTCGCGGCGGTGATCGCGGCGGTCGCGGTCGCCTTCATCGAGCTCACCCACCTGATCAAGAGGCAGGGGGAGCGGCACGTCCCGTGGCTCCCGGTGCGGATGTTCCTGGGCGGCCTCGGCGTGGTCGCGCTCTGGAAGCTCGTCGGCACGAGCGACTATCTCGGGCTCGGTGTGCCCATGATCGAACGGGCCTTCACCGACCCGCACCTCCCGGTCGAGGCGTTCGCGCTCAAGCTCCTGTTCACCGCGGTCACGCTCGGCGCCGGATTTCCCGGGGGGGAGGTCACGCCGCTGTTCTTCGTCGGGGCGACGCTCGGCAACGTGCTGGCCCGCCCGCTGGGCATTCCCCTCGAGCTCGGCGCGGCCGTTGGCTTGGCCGCCCTGTTCGCCGCCGCCGCGAACACGCCGCTGGCGCTGTCGATCATGGCGGTCGAACTGTTCGGCGCGGCCGTCCTCCCACACGTCCTGATCGTCTGCGTGGTCGCCTACGTGCTCTCGGGCCACGCGAGCATCTACCCGGCCCAGCGGCGTTTTCGGACCGACGACATCGCCCGCCCGAAGTGACCGCGGACCGGCTACTCCTGCGCCTCGCGCGGTTCGGGGTGCATGGCGGCGACCACCTCGATCATGGTCGCCACGGCGGCGGCCGAGATCCGCTCCGTCCGTCGCGTCGCGGGATCGACGCAGGCCTCGTGGAGCGTCTCGGCGTCGAGTGCGGCCAGCCCGCGAAACCGGCGGACCGCCCCGCCGCCACCCCGGGCCCGGGTCGCGAGCGCGGCGAGTTCGGGCTCCGAAAACGCGAGCACGAGTTCGCCCGCCACCGCCACCTCGCCCCAGGGAGGCCGCACCAGCTCAATCCGTCCGGCATCCAGCAGCGGCCGCAGCCAACGGTGGAAGAACAGCAGCACCAGGAATCCGCAGTGGATGCCATCGGCGTCGGGATCGGTGAGCACGAGCACCCGCTCATACCGCGACCGCTCCGGCGCACAGTCGGCCTCGAGGCCGGCTCCGATCGCGGCGGTGAGCGGCCCGAAGAACGGATGCTCGAGCACCTTTCGCCGCGGGGCCCGGGCGGCGTTGAGGGGCTTGCCCTGCATCGGGAGCACGGCCTGGACGCGCGGATCCCGCACCCGGGCGACCGCGGCGGCCGCGGAATCGCCCTCGACCACGATCAGCTCGGCCCCCGAGCGGGGACCATGGGCCGTGCAATCGTCGAGTTTGGCCACCACGCCGTGCCGGCCCGGAAAGATGCTCGTCATGGTCGCAAGAGTCCGTCGATCCGGGATCGCCCCGCGTCCGGCCAGGAGATCGCTGGTTGAAGCATGACTCGGGGCGGGCCAAGATGCGAGTGGCGGACGGCCGCCGGGGCCGTCACGCCGGCCACGATCCCCCGCGGCCAGCTCCCACCCAGGAGAACGATTCATGCGCCTCCGAACGACCTCGCTCAGCATCGCCGGTGCGTTGCTCGTCGCCCTGCCCGGCCCGGCCGCCGATCCGGCCGAGACGTGTCCGGTGATGGGACGGGCCGCCCCCGCCACCCGCACCACGGCGGCCGGCGGCATGACCAACGGCGACTGGTGGCCGAACCAGATCAACCTCGAGATCCTCCACCAGAACGCCCCCGCCGGAAACCCACTCGGTGGCGACTTCGACTACGCCACGGAGTTCAAAAAGCTCGACCTCGCCGCGGTCCAAAAAGACCTCCGCGAGCTGATGACCAGCTCGCAGGACTGGTGGCCGGCCGACTACGGCCACTACGGCCCGTTCTTCATCCGGATGGCTTGGCACTCGGCCGGCACCTACCGCGTGGCCGACGGCCGGGGCGGCGCCGGCTACGGCACCCAGCGCTTCGCGCCGCTCAACAGCTGGCCCGACAACGCCAACCTCGACAAGGCCCGGCGGCTGCTCTGGCCGATCAAGCAGAAGTATGGCCGGCGGATCTCCTGGGCCGACCTGATGATCCTGGCCGGGAACGTCGCGCTCGAGTCGATGGGCTTCGAGACCTTCGGCTTCGGCGGCGGGCGGGCGGACGTCTGGGAGCCGCAGAACGACGTCGACTGGGGGCCGGAGACCGAGTGGCTCGGCGACAAGCGCTACACCGGTGACCGGCGGCTCGAGAATCCCCTCGCCGCCGTGCAGATGGGCCTGATCTACGTGAACCCCGAGGGCCCGAACGGTAAGCCCGACCCGCTCGCCGCGGCCCGCGACATCCGCGAGACCTTTGAGCGGATGGCGATGAACGACGAGGAGACGGTGGCCCTGATCGCCGGCGGCCACACCTTCGGCAAGTCGCACGGGGCGGGCCCCGCCGACAACGTCGGCCCCGCGCCCGAGGCCGCGCCGATCGAGGAGCAGGGGCTTGGCTGGAAGAACCGCTTCGGCACCGGCAAGGGGGCCGACACGATCACCAGCGGCCTGGAGGGCGCCTGGAGCTCGACGCCCACCGAGTGGTCGAACGATTACTTCGACAACCTGCTCGGCTACGAGTGGGAGCTGACCAAGAGTCCGGCCGGCGCCTGGCAGTGGACGCCGAAGGACGCCGCGGCCCAGGGCACGGTGCCCGACGCCCACGACGACTCGAAGTCGCACGCGCCGATGATGTTCACGACGGACCTCGCCCTGAAGCTGGATCCGGCCTACGGCCCGATCGCCAAGCGGTTCCACGATCACCCGGAGCAGTTCGAGCGGGCCTTCGCCCAGGCCTGGTACAAGCTCACCCACCGCGACATGGGTCCCGTGTCGAGGCTCCTGGGCCCCGAGGTGCCGCCGGCCCAGCTGTGGCAGGATCCGGTGCCGGCGGTCGATCACCGAATCGTCGACGCGGGCGATATCGCCGCGCTCAAGGCCGAGCTTCTGGCGTCCGGCCTGTCGGTGGCCGACCTCGTGAAGACGGCCTGGGCCTCCGCCTCCACGTTTCGCGGCAGCGACAAGCGGGGCGGCGCCAACGGCGCGCGCATCCGCCTGGCGCCCCAGAAGGATTGGGCGGTCAACGAGCCGGCGAAGCTGGCGCGGGTGCTCGAAGTGCTCACGCGGGTGCAGCGGGAGTTCAACGCCTCCCAGACCGACGGCACGAAGGTGTCGCTCGCCGACCTGATCGTGCTCGGCGGCACGGCGGCGGTCGAGAAGGCGGCCCGGGACGCCGGTCATGACGTCACCGTGCCGTTCATACCGGGCCGCACCGACGCCACTGAAGCGATGACCGACGCGGCATCCTTCGCGGTGCTCGAGCCGAAGGCCGACGGCTTCCGCAACCATCTCCCGCGGGAGATCGACCGGCCGGCCGAGGAGCTGCTCGTCGATCGGGCGCAACTGCTCACGCTCTCGGCCCCCGAGCTGACCGTGCTCGTCGGCGGCCTGCGGGTGCTCGGCGCCACCACGGGCTCAGGCGCGCTTGGCTCCATGGGCGTGTTCACCGACCGGCCCGGCACGCTCACCACCGACTTCTTCACGAACCTGCTCGACATGCGCACCGAGTGGAAGCCATCGCCGGTGTGCGAGCAGTTCTTCGAAGGCCGCGACCGGAAGACGGGGAACGTGAAGTGGACGGCCAGCCGGGCCGACCTCGTGTTCGGGTCGAACTCCCAACTCCGCGCCATCGCCGAGGTCTACGCCAGCGACGACGCCCGGGCGACGTTCGTAGCCGACTTCGTGGCCGCCTGGACCAAGGTAATGAACCTCGACCGGTTCGACCTGCCGGCGGCAAGCCGCCAGAGTGCAAGGCAAGGACTCGACCGCTGATCGCCGCCGGCTGAGCGGCCCCTACGACCTGATGATCGCCGCCTCTGGCCGACGTGCGCCTTCGCTCAATCAAGAAGCCTCGCCCGAAATGAGCCGACCCCCATGAGACTCGCCTTGCTCGTCCTGCTGGTGACGACGGCTTTTGCCGACGCGGCGGAGCCGCGGCAGCCCAACATCATCTTCATCCTCAGCGACGACCTCGCCCAAGGCGATGTCGGCTGCTACGGGCAGAAGCTCATTCGCACTCCCAATCTCGACCGGATGGCCGCTGAAGGGACGCGCTACACTCAGGCCTACTGCGGTACGACCGTGTGCGCGCCGAGCCGACCGTCGCTCCTGACCGGCCTGCACTCCGGACATTCCCCCATCCGTGCGAACCGCGAAGTCCAGCCGGAAGGACAGAAGCCCCTGCCCCAGGAGACCGTGACCGTGGCGCAGGTGCTGAAAACCGCGGGCTACGCCACCGGCTGCGTCGGTAAGTGGGGCATGGGCATGTTCGACACCACGGGCAGCCCACTGAAGAAGGGCTTCGACCGGTTCTTCGGCTACAACTGCCAGCGGCACGCCCACAGCTACTTTCCGACCTCCCTTTACGACCAAGACCGCCGGATCGCGCTCGAAGGCAACGACGGCAGGAAAGCCCGCGCCATCTACGCGCAGGACCTCATCCAACGCGAAGCCGAACGCTTCATCCGGGACAACCAGGCCAAGCCGTTCTTCCTCTTCTACGCGATCACCCTGCCGCATGGCCGGCACGAGATCGACACCTTCGGCGAATACGCCGACCGCCCCTGGACCGGACAGCAGAAGGCCTACGCGGCGCAGGTCACGCCCCTCGACGCCGACGTCGGCCGCCTGCTCGCGCTGGTGCGCGAGCTCGGCCTCGACGAAGACACGCTGATCATGGTCGCCGGGGACAACGGCTCCTCCTTCGCGCCGAACTCCGAGATCGGGAAGCTCTTCCAGCAGGCCTCCAACGGCATGCGCGGATTCAAGCGCGAACTCTACGAAGGTGGCCTCCGCCAGGCGGCAATCGCACGCTGGCCGGGCAAAGTCCCAGCCGAACGCGTGGCCCAGGAGCCTTGGGCGTTCTGGGACTTCCTGCCCACCGCGGCCGAACTCGCCGGCGCGAAACTGCCCGACGGTTTCCGCCCGGACGGCCTCTCGCTCGCGGGCTTCCTCCGGGGTGGGGCGGCGCCCGCCCGTGAATCGTTCTACTGGGAACTGCACGAAGGCGCCACCTTGCAGGCCGCGCGCTGGGGCGACTGGAAGGCTGTGCGCAACGGTCCCAAGAAGGCCGTCGAGGTCTACGACCTCGCCAAGGACCCCGGGGAGCGGGCCGACCTGGCCCAGCAAAGACCCGAACTCGTCGCCATGGCCGAAGCGATCTTCAAGGCCTCCCGCACCGAGCACCCCGACTGGCCTCTCCGCTCTCCCCAGCAGGGGAAGCAGAAGTCCCCGGAGAAGAACTGAGCAGCGTGGACAAAGCTTCGGTGAGCGACGCCATGGCCTCACCGTGAAGACCCGCACGCTCGGGAACTCCCCGCTCCAACGCACGCCCGTCGGCCTGGGCAACTGCGCCATCGGCGGCGGCGACCCGCGCGAGTGCCAGTCACGGACTCGGCCCCTGATCGCCGCCGGCCGATGGCTCAGCAAGGCTCCGCGTCACTTGTGCTCGTGGGCATGTTCTTCGAAGTCGCCGGCAAAGGGAGTGCCGTCCACCGCGCCGCTGATCGTGCCGGCAAACTCGCGGACGATGCCGAGGTTGTCGTGCGTGCCGCCATAGCATGACGACGTGCCCGCCGTTTCCCCGGCCAGCGGCCGGGCGACGAGTTCGACCTGGAAGGCCGGCTCACGGATCGTGAGCAGGAGTTTGCCGTCGGCGAGTGCGACGGGGGCCGGTGTCTTCTCGTCGGCGCCCAAGACGTAGACCACGGCCTCCTTCTTGTCGTGGTCGACCGTGAACTCGACGTGATACTTGCCGCCGCCCCAGTCGGTGAGCGTGCCCTCGTGGGGGCCGGCCCCATGGGCGTGATCGCCGGCGGCGTGGTCGTGGCCGTGATCCGCGGCGTGATCATGGTCATCCGCCGCCGACGTGCCGGCGGGCTCCTGGCGCGGTGACGCGGACTGACGACAGCCGCTCACGCCGAGTGCCAGCGCGGTCAGGTAGGCGCAGGCGGTCACGCCGAGCACGGGATGGGCAACGGGCCGGTTGATGGGCATGCGCATGGTCATTCTCCTGTGGAAAGATCGTTCTCCGAATCGTCGGCACCTGCGAGCCGCGAGGCGTCCCGGCCGCTGAACTTCCAGAACAGCCCCGGGTGGATCAGGAACTCGCAGAAGGTCGATGTGATCAGGCCGCCGAGGATCACCGTGGCGACGGGATAGAGGATCTCGCGGCCCGGCTCCTGGCCGCCGAGCACCAGGGGCACCAGGCCGATGCCCGCCGTCAGCGCCGTCATCAGGACGGGGGCGAGCCGCTCGAGGCTGCCCCGCAGGATCATCGCCTGCGAAAAGTCTTCCCCTTCTTCCTTCATGAGGTGGAAGTAGTGGGTGACCAGGAGGATGCCGTTGCGGACGGCGATCCCGCCCAGCGAGATGAAGCCCACCAGGCTCGCCACGGTCAGCGGCTGCCGCGTCACGGCCAGGGCGATGGCCCCGCCGATGAAGGCCGTGGGGAGGGCATTGAGCAGCTGCAGCACGATCCGCACCGATGGGTAGAGAAGCATGAGCACGACGAACATCCCCACGACCGAGAGCCCGGCGAGCACCATGATCAACGTCGTGGCCCGCTCCTGGCTTTCGAACTGGCCGCCGTATTCCACGAACGACCCCTCGGGCAGCGGCACCTCCGCGCCGACCCGGCGGCGGATCTCCGCCACCGCCCCCGCCAGGTCGCGGCCCTGCGTGTTGCACCGGACCACGATCCGGCGACGGGCGTTTTCCCGATTGACGGAGTTGGGCCCGGATCCCGGGCCGATGTCGGCCAGCTCGCGAAGTTCCACCTGCCCGCGGCCGCCGGGTAGGTCGACCCGGAGCCGGCCGAGGTTGGCGTAGTCGGTGCGATACTCCTCCTCCAGCCGCACGAGCAGATCGAACCGCCGCGGCCCCTCCAGCACCTGCGAGACCACTTCGCCCTGGAGCGCCGTCTGGATGATGCGGGCCACCGTCTCGCGGGTGAGTCCGTGCCAGGCGAGGTCTTCGGCCCGCAGTCGCACCTGCAGTTCTTCGGTCTTTTGCAGCGGCTCGACGACCGGAGGCGTGAGCCCGGGTACCGTCGCGATCACCCGCTTAATTCGCTCGGCCGTCTGCACGAGCGCGTCCAGATCATCGCCGTGCACCTTGATCGCGATCTGGGCGTAGACGCCCGACACCATGTGGCTGATGAGGTGGGCCAGCGGCTGCTCCACCTCGATCGCTACGCCTGGGACCTCGCTGCCGAGCTCGTCGAGCAGCTGCTCGATGAGCTCCTCGCGGTGCCGGCCGGAGTCGGGATTGATGGCGAGGATGTATTCGCTCGCATTCACTGGCGCCGCATGCTCGTCGAGTTCGGCCCGACCCGTCCGGCGGACGAACGAGAGGATTTCCCCCTCCGGTCGCGCGTCGGTCTGCTGCAGGCCCCGGAGTTTCGCGTCGATGAGGCCGCCGACGGCGTTCGATGCCTCCAGCGACGAGCCCGGCGGCAGGGTGACGTTCACCTGAACGCTCCCCTCGTCGAACGGCGGGAGGAAATCGCGGCCCAGCCGGGCGAGTTGCCAGCCGGCGACGGCCACGCCGACCCAGGTGAGCACGAGCAGGAGGCCGGGCACCGCCATGCTCAGGCGAACGAGCGGCGTGGCGAGGCCCTTGAGGCTGGCCAGCAGCATCCCGTCGTGCTCGCGGTGCGTGGCGGGCGACTGCGGCAAGAGATAGAAGGAGAGCACCGGCGTCACCGTCAGCGACACCACCAGCGACGCCAGGATCGAGACGATGTAGGCCATGGCCAGCGGGGCAAACAGCCGGCCCTCGATGCCCGACAGGGCGAACAGCGGCAGGAACACGAGGATCACGACCGCCGTGCCGAACACGATCGCCCCGCGGATCTCGCGGCTGGCCTCGTAGACCACCCGCAGGGCCGGCAGCGGCACCGGACGGGCGTTGTTCTCCTTCAGCCGCCGGAAGATGTTTTCGACGTCCACGATGGCGTCGTCCACGAGTTCTCCCATCGCCACGGCGATCCCGCCCAGGGTCATCACGTTGATCGAGAGCGTCGTGCCGGTGACCATCCCGGCCAGACGGAAGACGAGCGTCGTGATCACCAGTGAGAGCGGGATCGCCGTCAGCGTGATGAACGTCGTGCGCAAGTTGAGCAGGAACAGGAACAGCACGATCACCACGAGCACGGCGCCGATCACCAGGGCCTCACCGACGTTGAACACCCCGCGGTCGATGAAGCTCGCGAGCCGGAAGAGTTCGGGGTTGACGACCACGTCGGGCGGCAGCGCCGCCTCCACTTCCACCAGCGCGGCGGTGATCCGCTCGGTGAGGGCCCGCGTGTCCACGTGCGGCTGTTTGGCGATCGTGAACACCACGCCGGGAACGCCGTCGATGGCGGCGTCGCCCCGCTTGAACTGCGGCCCCTCCACGACGCTCGCCACCTGCTCCAAGAGCACCGTCCGCTTGGGGTGCGTGGCGACGGGAACCTGCCCGAGCTCGCGCACGACGCGGACCGGGTCGGGGCCGAGCCGGCCGAGCACGCGGATCGGCCGCTCCTGCTCCCCCGTCACGGCGAAGCCGCCGCTGGTGTTGATGTTGCTCGCCCGCAGGGCCTCCTCGATGGCCGGCAGCGTGACGCCGTACTCGAGCATGGCCGCCGGATCGACGAGGATCTGATATTGCTTGCGGTCGCCTCCCTGCACGAACACCTCGGCGACGCCCGGAATCTTGAGCAGCCGCGGCCGGGCCACCCAGTCGGCGAACGTCCGCAGGCTCATGGATCGCTCGAGCGACGTGGGAAATGTCACCTCGTGGTCGCGGCCGGCGATCGAGAGCCGGGCGACCCGGGGCGACTCGCCCGCGGCGTCGGGACGGGGCGGGGAGGGGATCCACGTCGCGCCGCCGCAGGCGACCTGCTCCCAGGTCCCCGGCCGATGGCGATCCCGCACCCGCCACGCACGGATGGCAGCCGGGGCCTCGGCATCCGTGGTGCATTCCGCCAGGTAGGCCGTGCCCGGCACGGTTGCGAGCGTGCCGCCGCGCGGCCCCCGCTGGCGAAACATGCCGGCGATCACGATCTGGCCCATGATCGAGGCCGTGGGCGTCATCTGCGGCCGGATGCCCTGCGGGAGCACGCCGGCGACGGTCGTGAGCCGCTCCTGGACGGTCTGACGGGCCGCCCGGACGTCGACATCCCAGTTGAACTCGACGTAGATCACGGTGAGGCCGGCCGTGGACTGGCTGCGGACGGCTTCCACGCCACCGGCGCCCAGCAGGGCGACTTCGATCGGCTGCGTGACGAGCGTCTCCACTTCCTCGGTCGCCAGTCCGGGGCACTCGGTGATGATCACCACCCGCGGCCGGTCGAGGTCGGGGAACACGTCGATCGGGAGCGTCGTCGCCAGATAGCCCCCATACACGAGCAGCGCCAGGCTGATGACCAGCACCAGGAGGCGGGAGCGGAGTGAGAAGCGGATCACCGCGTCGAGCATCGGATAACTCTCAGTGCGCGCCGTGGACGGTGCCGTCGGCATGCACATGCACGCCAACGGGCGCGCCCGAGGCCGACTGGGCCTCGAGCACGCGGTTGAGCGAGGCGGCCGATCCCTGGGCGAGGTACCAGCCCGGGGCCACGCTGCCGTCATTGGCGATGACGACGCGGCGGCGATCCTCGTGGAGGACGTGCACGGGAAGCCGGTCGAACAGGTTGCCGTTTTGCCGGAACACATAGGCCTCGGCGGCATCCCGCACGACCGCACCGGCCGGCAGCACGATCACGCCGCGCAGCTCCTCGACCGGCACGTGGAGCCGCACCCGCTGGCCGGGCCGGAACCGCCAGACCGTGAACGACCCGCCCTCCTTGGTGGAGCGGCGGGACTGGTTCACGAGCGGCACGAAGAAGTCGAATGTGCGGCTCTCACGGTCGATCATGTTGGCCAGATGCCGGATCTCAAAGGTCTGCCCGAGCGGCGGCCAGGCGTCGGGTTCGTCCTCGGCGAATTCGATTTCGACCGGCCAGCCATGCTGGGCCGCCCGCTCGAGCGCGGGCGCCTCCCGCTTGAAGGCATGCCCCACCGCGTACAGGAGCCGGTGGTCGGAAAGCACGCCGAGCAGCTGGCCGGCCTGCACCTGCGCCCCCAGGTCCACCTCGAGTTCCTGGACCTCGTACGCAGGATCCTTCTCCGGCGTGCCGTCAGCCATCGGGGGCGGGGCGACGATTTCCACGGTCGAGACGAACCGACCCGCCTCGACCTCGGCGATCTGCTCCGGCAGCAATCCCCGGGCCAGCAGTTCCTGCCGGCGACTCGTGATCTCGGCGGCGAGCCGCCGCAACTGCTGGTCGATCTCGATCAACCGGGCGCCGGCGATCGTGCCCTCGCCGATCTGGGCGAGCCGGGTTCGCTTCTCCTGCTCGAGCTCCGTCTCACGGACGGCCTTGAAGAGCTCCGCCTGCGCCGTGTGGACGTATTCGCTCAGCAGTCGGATCGTGAAGAGCTTCGTGCCTGGACGGACGGTGTCGCCCGGGAAGGCGTGAACCTGCGTGATGATCCCGACGGCCGGCGAGGTGACGCCGCGATCGGAGATGCCGGGCCGGTCGGCGATCTCGCCGGGCACGAGGATCGTGCGCCGGTAGTCGGTGAGCGCAGCCGGCCGGGCCACGACCCCGAGATTCTTGCGGGCCTGCGGACTGAGTTCGAGCACGTCCCGCTCCGGTGCGGCGACGTGATCGGCGTCGCCCACCGCCGAAGCCGGGGCTGCGGACTCGAAGAGCGGCAGCCACCGGTCGCGGAGCAGCGCAATGGCGGCGATCGCGGCCCCTGCCGAGCCGACGATGACGAGCCAGCGGACGAAGCGAATAAACGATCCCAGCATGGAACACCTGCACGAACGGGTGACGGACGGAGCTTCTCGGAAACCTGAGCGAAATCGGGCCAGGGCGCAGCGAGCCAACGACATCGCCGGCCCACGCAGGTGCAAGGCGACACCGTGGCCGAGGCGACGGGGCCAACGCACGAAGCGGCATCCGCGCTCTTACACGCGGAGCACGTGTGGCATGCGCTCGTGGAGCATGCCCCGCCGGTCGCCAGGCGGCCTCACGAATCGCCCGGGTCGCCGCGCCCCGACCACCGCGCCGCACAGCGTCTCCGGTCGGAGTGCGACCCAGGGCGTGGCTTCCTCCGGCGCGACATTGAAGGGCCCGGCTCCGACGGCGAGGAAGGCATCGGCCAGGTAGACCGCATCGCCGTCATGATCGACGGGGGCGGGCGGCGGGCTGTCGGCGCGATCGTCATGGCGGTCGCCGGCATGGCTGTGTCCACCCCAGGACAGGTGGCGATGGGGATGGGCATGATGGTGATCGGCGACCCTCTCCACCCCGGTGGTCGTCACGCGTTCGTGACAGTGCGGCACCGTGGCCCCCGTGAGGAGCAGGTGGACGCCGACGAGCGGCAGGGCCAGCCAACGGCCGATCAGCCTGGTCTTGAAAGCCATGTCTGCGAGACTACCCCGCCCCAGAGAGGAGTGCCAAACTCGCGGAAATCGGTGCTTAGGGTCCCCGCCGGCCCCGCTACAATAGTGGTTATGAAACTCCCCCGATTGCTCGGCTCGCTCGCGGTGATGCTCCTCGGCCTGGGGGCCTGCTTGGCCGCGGCCCCCGCCCGGGCCTGCCCCTTCTGTGACGCCGTGTCGCTCACCTTCGCCCAGGAGATCGCCCAGAGCGAGG
This sequence comes from Pirellulales bacterium, assembly GCA_964201845.1. Lineage (GTDB taxonomy): Bacteria > Planctomycetota > Planctomycetia > Pirellulales > UBA1268 > QWPN01. Next base: position 7,721 of record CAXNGP010000003.1, on the reverse strand, counting down.
CCGCCGTGATCGCGAAGCTCGTCGAGCCGCCACTGGCCACCGCGCTCGAGCCTGCCGCGACCGGTCCGCTGCCCAAGGGCAAGTTCGAGGTCGTCGAGGTGCTCAAGGGGGGCGACCTGGTCGCGGCCGCCGGCCATGCCGGTGCCGACGCGAAGCCGATCGAGACGATCATGCTCGACGCGCAGCCGATCGGCACCACCTTCCTCCTGATGGGCGTCGAGCCTCCGGGCCTCGTGTGGAGCAGCCCGATCCGCGTCGGCGAGCGGGCGATCGCCTACCTCAAGCAGCTCGGCGACCTCCCCGAGAAGGGGCCCGAGCGGCTCACCTTCTTCCTGGGGCATCTCGAGGACGAGGACGAGACGCTCACCCGCGACGCCTACGACGAGTTCGCGGTCGCCCCCTACGACGACGTCAAGGGGCTCAAGGCCAAGCTGGACGCCGCGCAGCTCCTCGCCTGGATCGAGAATCCCGAGGTACCCGCCAACCGTCGCCGGCTCTACGCGACCATGCTTGGCATCTGCGGCACGCCGGCGGAGGCCGAGCGGATCGCCGCCATCCTCGAGGGCAAGGGCGTGGCCGCGGAACAGCCCGAGGTCCGCAACGGCCTCGACGCCCTGATCGCCTGCCACGTGGCACTCGAGGGAGACAAGGCCCTCGATCTTGTCGACCGGTTGTTTCTTGCCCGCGACGGGAAGGGCAAGGAGGTTCCCTTCACCGAGACCTACGCCGCGGTGATGGCCCTGCGGTTCCTGGGTGAGGAGTCGGATCTCGTGCCGCGGGAGCGGGTGCTCCAGTCCCTCAAACTCCTGCTCAACGAGCCCAAGCTCGCCGACCTCGTGATCGCCGATCTCGCCCGCTGGCAGGACTGGTCGGCGATCGACCGGCTGGTGACCATCTTCAAAGACGCCAAGGCCGACAACATCTTCGTCCGCGAGCCGATCGTGAACTATCTCCGCGCCTGCCCGCTGCCCGAGGCGGCCGCGGCCGTGAAGGAGCTCGAGGCGATCGATCCGGAGGCGGTCCGGCGGGCGGCCACGCTCGCCGGCCTGGCCGGCATCGCCACCGGGGCCGACGCGACCACGGCCCCGCCGGGCCCGGCGGCAGCGGCCGACGACACGGCGCTGGCCAAACAGATCGGCGCCGTGGTGGGCGACGAGGATCCCGGAGTCTCCGCCGCCGTCCCGCCGACCGGTACGAGCCCGGCAGCCCCGTCGGTCCAGCCCGCACCGACGACCACCTGGAAGTGGGTCCTCTGGGCCGGCATCGTGCTCGCCGTGGCCGTGCTCGCCCGGACGCTGCTCAAGCCGGGCGTTTCCGGCGCCGCCTGACCCACGGCCCAGCTCACCGTCTCCCGCCGCGCTCCCCCCATCGCCCCCTTTCGACTCATGAGCACGGGACTCTTCGATTCGCCGCGGGCCCCGCTCACGCCGGCCCGCCCCGCGAATCCCGAGCCGGAGCTCTACCGCGCGATCTCCGGCACGGCGATCGCGGCCGCGGCGGTCGCCGTGCTCTCACCGCTGGTGCTGCTGGGCTGGTCGTTCGCCGCGGTGCCGGCCCTCGGTGTGGTGCTGGCCGGGGCGGCTCTGTTCGACGTCGCCCGTCGTCCGGGCGCGGTCACCGGAGGAGGTCTGGCACTGGCGGCGCTCGCGGGCTCGACGGTGAGCCTGGCCGGCGGCCTCGCCTACCTGGCCACGGTCTACGCCGCCGAACTGCCGGAGGGCTACGCCCGGCTCAACTACGCGATGCTCCAGCCGCTGCCCGGCGACCCGGCCACGGCCGTGCCCGACTCCGCCCGCGCGATGACCGGCCGCGACGTGCTCCTGAAGGGCTACATGTATCCCGGCTCCCAGCAGCGTGGGATCACGGAGTTTCTGCTTTGCCGCGACCAGGGCGACTGCTGTTTCGGCGGCACCCCGAAGATCACCGACCGGGTGCTCGTGCGGCTCTCCGACCCCAAGGGCATCGACTTCACGCAGCGGCTGGTCAAGATCGCCGGCCAGTTTCGGATCGAGCCGGCCGGCACGGCCGAATTGGGCGGCGGCGTGCTCTACCATCTCGATCAGGCCTTCCCCCGCTAGCCCGCGAGAGTCGTGCCCACGCCGATGGATCGCCGCGCCGCCACACTCCTGTTCCTCGCCGCGCTCGCGGCGGCCGGCTGCGGCGGGTCCTCGACCGTCGCCACGCCGGTGGCCGCGCCCGCCGCGCCGCCGCCCAGAGCGAATGCACCGGCCGCTGATCCCGGCGCGGGGCCCCGGCGACCGAGTGGCGCGCCCCGCGAGATCACCTTCGACGACATCAAGCTCGAGATGGAGAAGGGTGCTCCCTTCACCCGCGACCTGCTCCCCGCCCGGGTGACGTCGCTCACCGGCACCGCGATCCGGATCCGCGGCTACATCCTGCCGAGCTTCCAGCAGACGGGGCTGACCCAGTTCGTGCTCGTACGCGACAACCAGGAGTGCTGCTTCGGCCCCGGGGCGGCGCTGCACGACTGCGTCGTGGTCCGGATGCGGCCCGGCAAGACCGCCGATTTCTCGATCCGCCCGGTGGCCGTGGCGGGGACGTTCAAAATCGACGAATTGCGGGCCCCGGACGGCTCCCATCTGGCGATCTATGCCCTCGACGGCGACGAGGTGAAGTAGCGTCGGTTCGGTGTTACCATCGGCCCGACCTGTCCGGCCGATCGATTTCGGCTGTGGCCGTCGCGACCGCCGCCCTGGAACTCCTCACCCGCCCGTGGATACGCCGCCCCTCTCCGCCGCCCCCCAGGACTGGTACTGGCTCTACGACATTCCCACGGCCAGGCTGGCGGTCCTGTTCATCGCCGCCTTCGTCGGCTTCTACTGGGCCGGCTGTGTCTTTCTCCGGCCGATCCTCCGGCAGTTCGTCAAGGACACGACCGGCGCCAACGACATCGTCGGCTACGTGCTCTCCTGCTTCGGCGTGTTCTACGGCCTCTTGCTCGGCCTGATCGCCGTCACCGCCTACCAGAACGTGGCCGACGCCGGCGCCAACGTGACCCGCGAGGCCGCCGCCCTCTCGGCGCTCTACGAAGACGCCTCCAACTACCCCGCGCCCCACGGGCAGAACCTCCGCTGGCTCCTGCGCGACTACACCCGCTACGTGATCAAGTATGCCTGGCCCCTGCAGCGGCGGGGCATCGTTCCCGAGGAGGGCACGATCCGGGTCGACGCCGTGCAGGAGGAGTTGCTCTCCTTCCAGCCCGTCACGCCGTCCCAGGAGATCCTCCATGCCGAGGCCCTGCGGCAGTTCAACCACTTCCTCGAGGCCCGGCGGCTCCGGCTGTTCTCCGTCAACTCGGGTCTGCCGGCCGTGATGTGGTACGCGATGGTCCTGGGGGCGGTGCTCAACCTGGCGATCTGCTGGCTCTTCGACATGCGATTCATCACGCAGCTCGTGCTGGGGGGCATCCTGGCGGCCTACCTGGGCATGATGATGTTCCTGATCTTCGACATGAATCAGCCGTTCCGGGGCGACGTGAGCATCTCGGCCGAGCCCTTCGAGGCGATCTACACCCGGATGAACGAGGAATAAGACGATGCCGGGCCCGACGTCAGCCGCCTCCGCCCCCCGCCTCTCGCGCCGGGCCGTGCTCTCGCGGGCCGCCACGCTCGCGGCCGCCCGGGCCCTGGCGCCCGTGACGTTCGCGGGCTGCTCGCTCGGCCTGCCGCCGCGGGCGGAGAAGGTCCTCGTCGGTCTGCTCCACTCCCAGACCGGCCCCACCGGCGTCGGCGGCCGGTCGCTCCGCGACATCGAGATCCACGCCTTCGAACGGATCAACGCGGCCGGCGGCATCCTGGGCCACCAGGTGGAGTTTCGCACTCCCAACGCCGGTTCCCGGGCCGACCGGCGGCGCAAGCTCGCCCACCGCATGCTGGAGCAGGGGGCGGTGGCGATCTTCGGCTGCTGGACGAGCGCCAGCCGCAAGTCGGTGCTGCCCGTCATGGAGGAGGCCAAGCGGTTGCTCCTCTACTCCGTCCAATACGAGGGCAACGAGTCGTCGCCCTATTGCGTCTACGGCGGGATGGTGCCCAACCAGCAGATCCTGCCGGCGCTCGACTGGCTGGAGTCGCCCGCCGGCGGGTCGCGGCGGCGGATCCTGCTCGTCGGCTCCGACTACGTGTTTCCGCGGACGGCCCACTACGTGGCCCGCAAGTATCTCGCCGGCCGCGACCTGAAGGTGGTGGGGGAGTTCTACCGGCCGCTCGGCGACCAAGACTTCAGCCTCGTCGCCCGCATGCTCCGGGAGCTCGAGGCCGACTGCGTCCTGAACACGGTCAACGGCGACTCCAACGAAGGCCTCTTCCAGGCGCTCGCCGAGGCCGGCATCGACCCCGGCAAGACGCCGGTCATCTCGACGAGCATCGCCGAGGACGAACTCCGCGGCCTGCCGCCGGGGCAGGTGCAGGGGCACTACGCCGTCTCCTGCTACTTCCAGAGCCTCGCCACGCCGGCCAACCGCGAGTGGGTCACCGGTTTCCAGGAGGAGTTCGGCCACGATCGCGTCACCGGCGACCCGATGGAGCCGGCTTGGTGCCTCGTCCACCTCTGGAAGCAGGCGGTCGAGAAGGCGGGCAGCTTCGAGACGGAGGCGGTGCGGCAGGCCTTCCGCGACAATCTCGAGTTCGCCGGGCCGGGCGGCCCGGTGCGGCTCGATCCCAAGACCCAGCACACCACCAAGTTTTGCCGGCTCGGCCGGATCCGGCCCGATCGGCAGATCGACCTCGTCTGGGAGTCGCCCGAGCCAATTTCTCCCGAGCCCTACCCCGAGTTCGCTTTCCCGGGCTGGACGTGCGACTGGACGGACGGCGGAATCACCCGCGGCGCGGAGGTCTCGATCGATGGCGACTTTTGAGATCGAGGAGAGCCAGTCGATGCGGTGGGTTCGCATCGATCTCGTCGACGACGACTGCCGCGCCGAACGCGGGGCGATGAGCCATATGAAGGGCCCGGTCACGATGACCGTGCCGCTGCCCACACCCTACGCGATGTGGGTCTCGCTCTTTTCCGATGAGTCGGTGCTCCGACCCCGCTACGTCGGCACCGGCAGCGTGTTCCTCGACTCGACGCTCGGTGGCTACCACGTCTTCCAGATCGCGCCCGGCGAGCGCTGGATCCTCGACACCAAGTGTTTCTGGGCCAGCGACGGCGAGGTGAGCCTGCGGATCCACCGCGAGCGGATGCTGACGGCCTTGTTCGCCGGCCAGGGGCTGCTCTGGTACAAGACCGCGCTGTCCGGTGACGGGCACGTGGTGCTCGTCGTGGACGGCCCCGTCGAGGAAGTGGAGCTCAAGGACGGGCGGCTGATCGTGGACGGCCCCTACGTCGTGGCCCACACCGCCGGCATCCACCTGAAGATGAAATGGCCGACCAAGTCGTTCTGGAGCGCCTGGCTCTCCGGCCAGAAGCGGACCTTCTGCTACGAGGGCACCGGAAAACTGCTGCTCTGCACCGTTCCCTACTGGCGGCGAAGGATGGAACTCGAGCGGGCCGGCACCGCGGCGGGCGTGTGACGGTCGGTTCGCCAGCCCGGGCCGTGATGGAAGCCATGCGAGTCTTCGTCGCGCTGGTCGCCGCCTCGGCCGGCACGGCCGCCGTCGCCTGCCCGTTCTGCGACGTGGTCGGGCGGCCGCTGGCCCAACGCCGGGATGCCGCCGCCGTCGTGGCCGTGGGCGAGTCCGGCGCCGCGGCCCGGGAGGAGGAGGGCGTCGTCCGCCAGCCGTTCGTGGTCCGCAGCGTGCTGCGCGGCACAGGCGTCGAGCCGAGCGACGACGTCACGGCCCGCGTGGCGGGGCCCGTCACAGGCACGACCGTGCTGTTCGGTGACGAGGCCGGGCGGTTCGAGGCGGTGGCCGCCGACGAGACGCTCCTCGGCTACATCGCCGCGGCGCCGCGGGCCGAGGCGGATCCCGCCGGGCGGCTTGAGTGGTTCGCCCGCTGGCTCGAGCATCCCGAGCGGGCGATCGCCGAAGACGCCTTCAGTGAGTTTGGCCTGGCCCCGTTCGAGGCGGTCGTCGCCGCGGCCGGCGCGCTCGACGGAGCGAAGCTCGCGGCCTGGGTCACGGAGCCGGCGATCGACCAGCGGCGCCGGGGCTTTTACGGGCTGGCCCTGGGGATCGTGGCCCGGCGGGCGGCCGAGGCGGGGGACGACGACGAGGCGAAGGCCTGCCTGGCGGCGCTCGAGCAGGCGCTCGCGGCCGAGGGCACCGATCTGCGAGCCGGCTACGACGGACTGCTCGGAGGGTTGCTGGTGGCCCGCGGCGAGGCGGCGCTTGACTGGCTGCGCAAGCAGGAGCTGCTCGCGGCCGACACGCGGGCCGGCGACGCCCGACACACGCTCGCCGCGCTCCGCTTCGCCTGGGAATACCTGGCCGAGCGCGTGCCGCGGGAGCGGGTCGCGGCTGCCGCGGCGCAGCTCTTGGCCAACCCGGCGGTCGCGGCCGACGCGGCGGTGGACCTGGCCCGCTGGCAACACTGGGCGAGCGTCGCCGACGTGGCGGCGCTCTGGGATCGGCTGGGCCGCGAGGATCCGCTCGTGCGGCGGGCGGTGGCGGGGTATCTCGCCGCCTGCCCGCTCGAGTCGGCCGCCAGCCACGCCGCGGCCATCGCCGCCGCGGCGCCCGAAGCCTGGGCGGCGGCCGTGGCGGCGGCCGCCCTGCCGCCGCGGGCAGCCGACTGACCGCCCGCCGGCAGCCGAGGGTTGCGGCGGGGGCGTTTCCTGCGATATTTCCGGCTCGGGCCGATCCCCTCAAGCGGCCCCGTTCCCGCCCCGGCACGAGGCCTCCCGCCATGAAGATCCACGAGTTCCAGGCCAAGGACCTCCTGCGGGCCGCCGGCGTGCCCGTGCTCGCCGGCAAGGTGGCCAAGACGCCCGCCGAAGCGGCCGCTGCCTACACGGCGCTCGGCACGCCCGTCTGCGCGGTCAAGGCGCAGATCCACGCCGGCGGCCGCGGCAAGGGCCAGGTGCCCGGCACCGGCCAGCGGGGCGTGGAACTCGCCAAGAGCGCTGCCGACGCCGAGCGGATCGCCAAGGGGCTCCTGAACCAGACGCTCGTCACGATCCAGACCGGCCCCGCCGGCCAGACCGTGCGGCAGGTGTTCGTCGAGAGCGGCTGTGCGATCGAGCGGGAACTCTACTGCGCGATCCTCGTGGACCGCGCGGCCCGCTCGCCCGTCCTGATCGCCAGCACCGCCGGCGGCATGGACATCGAGGAGGTCGCGGCCAAGACTCCGGAGTTGATCCTCTCCGAGCCTTTCGATCCCGACCGCGGCCTGGCCGGCTGGCAGGCGCGGCTCCTGGCCTCGAAGCTCGACCTGCCCACGGCGTCGTGGCGGCACGCCGAGACCTTCTTCAAGAAGCTCTGTCAGGCGTTCATCGACCTCGACGCCTCGCTGCTCGAGGTCAACCCGCTCGTGCTGACGAAGGACGGCACGCTCGTGGCGCTCGACGCCAAGATGACCTTCGACGACAACGCGCTGTTTCGCCACCAGGACGTGATCGCGCTCCGCGATGCGGCCGAGGAGGAGCCGGCGGAGATCCGGGCCGCCGCCGCCGGCCTCTCCTACGTCAAACTCGACGGCACGATCGGCTGCCTGGTCAACGGGGCCGGTCTGGCCATGAGCACCATGGACCTGGTCAAGCTCCACGGCGGCCAGCCGGCCAACTTCCTCGACGTGGGGGGCGGGGCCGACGTGAAGGCGGT
>CAXNGP010000002.1:0-25094 GCA_964201845.1 Pirellulales bacterium | reverse complement strand
CCCGGCTCCAGGCCGATCAGGCCGAGGCCGACACCAGGGTGGCCCGGGCCAAGGCCGAGGAGCGGCGGAGCGTCGCGATCGCCCGCGAGCAGGAGATGAAGGCCGCGGTCTCGGAAAACCGGGCTCGACTCCTCGAGGCGGAGGCGCTCGTGCCCAAGAGCATCGGCGAGGCCTACCGGGCCGGCCGGCTCGAGCGGGCCGCGGGCCAGAACGGGCAGCCCGGGTAGCGGCGGCGGCCGGCCCCACTTTGCCCAGGCCTCCCAGCACCACCTCCCCCAGCGGGCGCAGGAGTCAGAATCCGCGCAACCGCCGAGTTCGACGAAACCCCGGGTCCGGGGCTGCCGATATCTGCTGATGGAAGTCGGTGATCGTCAGGATGACGGCCGACCCAGGATGGGTTCCGAGCCCTCCGGCTTCCGATAAATCCCGCGGCAAGGGAGAGAATGCCATGGCGATGCGACGGCTGCGACTCTACACGGAACCGGAGTGCGATTCGGTGGCCTGCGCCACGCTCCCGGCAGCCCCGACGGGCGTCCGGGTGCCTCTGGGCGAGGTGCTGCCCCTGCTGGCCGATGCGGTCGCCAGCGACCGGACCTGGCTGAAGGATTTCGCCGACGAGGAAATCGCGGTTTCGCCCGACCTCTACGACGTCCTTCAGGCCTACCGGCACTTCCGCCGTCCCGGGGCCTGACGAGAGGCGGTTGGTCTTCCAGGCCGGGCCGACCGAGGCGCCGGTCTGGTTGCGGACCCGGATGGGGCCGGCGGTCTGACCGCGAACGGGGCTGCCGGATTGGGGCTCGTACCCTCCCAGGCACATGCGTCTCCCCCCTCCCGGGAATACCAATCCCCGGACGATAAACCCCCCTTGATGGAGGATGGCTGGCGAAGCATAATTCGTCGGCATGACGACTCCGCTCAACCTCGCCGACCTCGGCCGACGAATCAGGGCCGCCCGAGTGGCGCGGCACCTCACGCTCGAGGAGGTCGTCTCCCGCACCGACTTCACGGTCAGCTGGCTCTCCAAGATCGAGAACGGCCTGCTGGCGCCGTCGCTGGAAGGGCTGGTGCGGCTGGCCGAGGTGCTCGAGTCCAGCGTGGAGCACCTCGTCGCCGGATTGACGGTGCCGCCGCGGGTCGTCGTGGACCGCAAGGAGGAGCGGGCGCTCCCCGGCCGACGCCCCGGCCGTGCCGGACTGGTCGTGGAGCGGCTCGCCGAGGACTGGCGGCAGCGGGCCATGGAGCCGGCGATCCTCCACGTCGCGGCCAATGGCAACAGCAAGAACCCCGATCACCATGACGGTGAGCGATTCCTGCACATCCTCGATGGCGAGGTCAAGGTGGTGTACGGCGACGAGACCATCGTCCTCGGCCCCGGCGACAGCCTCTACCTCGACGCCTCCCTGCCGCACACGCTCATGCCGGCCTCCCGGACGGCGGCCCGGGTCCTGAGCGTGTCGTTCCACCCGTCGCGGAATGGGCATGCCACCGCCCGCAGCACCGCGCAGGCCCCCGCCCCCCGTGCTCGGCGGGGCTGACGACCCCGACGGGAACGGCCGCTAGACTGGGCGTGACCGGTGGGGCGGCACTGCCCCGACCGCGGCTGCGAACCCAGGGAGGTCTCCATGCTCGCCGAACTGTCCCGACGCGGTCTCCTCGAACGCGCGCTCGCCGCGGCGGCGGCGAGTGTCGCCTGCCTGCCTCTGGCCCGCGCCCGGGCCGATAAGCCCGCGTCCGTCGGGCCGAACGACCGCTTGCGGGTCGCGGTGGTCGGCGCCAACGGCCGCGGCGGCAGCCACATCGGTGGCTGGCTGGCCAACCCCGAGACCGAACTCGTGGCCGTGTGCGACTGCGACCCCGGCGTGGCGGCGAAGTACGAGAAGCGGTTCGCCCAGCTGCCCAAAAAGCCGGCGTTCGAGCAGGACATTCGCCGCCTGCTCGAACGCCAGGACATCGACATCGTCTCGATCGCCTCACCCAATCACTGGCACGCCCTGATGACGATCTGGGCCATGCAGGCGGGCAAGGACGTCTACGTCGAAAAGCCGTGCAGCCACAACGTGCTCGAGGGCCGCGTGATGGTCGACTGGGCGCGGAAACTCGGCCGGCTCTGCCAAATGGGGGCCCAGAGCCGGAGCATGCCGGGCATGCGGCAGGCGGTGGAGTTCGTGACGAGCGGAAAGATCGGAGCGGTGAAGCTGGCCCACGCGCTGTGCTTCAAGCGCCGGCCGAGCATCGGCCTGGTCGACACGCCGGCGCCGCTGCCCCAGGGGCTGGACTTCGACCTCTGGGCCGGGCCCGCTCCGGCCGAGGTGCCGGTCCGCAAGAGGCTCCACTACGACTGGCACTGGGACCGCCGCACCGGCAACGGTGATCTCGGCAACCAAAACCCGCACGAGCTCGACAAGGCGCGGTGGGGCCTGGGCAAGCAGGAGTTGCCGCGGCGGGTCGTGAGCCTCGGAGGCCGGCTCAGCTACGTCGACAACGGGGACGTGGCCAACAGCCAGGTGACGATCTATCAGTGGGACGATTGCCTCCTCGTCTCGGACGTCCGCGGGCTCGAGATCAAGTCGCCCGAGACCTTCGGCCTCAAGGCCGGTGCACTCGGTGTCGCGAACATCTGGTGGGGCAGCGAGGGCTACGTCGTGGCCCCCAACTACACCTCCGGCGTGGCCTTCGACTACGACGGCAAGGAGCTCGGCAAGTGGTCCGGCGGCAGCGACCAGCACCACTACGACAACTTCGTCACGGCGGTGAAGAGCCGCCGCCGCGAGGATCTCAATCTCGACATCGAGGACGGCCACCTCTCGAGCGCCCTGGCCCATCTGGGCAACGTCTCCTGGGCCCTCGGGCAGGCCGTGGAGCCCGGCACCCGCCCGGGTCTGGCGGCCGACGACCCCCGCGTGAAACAGACGCTCGAGAGCTTCGAGGCGCATCTCGCGGCCAACGGCGTGAACTTCGCCGAAACCAAGCTCACGCTCGGACGCACGCTCACGATCGACCCGAAGACCGAGACATCGGACGATCCCGAGGCCAATCGACTCTTCACCCGCGCGTATCGCAAGGGCTACGAACTGCCGCGGGTGTGATGCCGCTCAGCCGTCCACCGGGTGCTCGGGCGTCGGCAGCAGCAGCTGCCAAAACTCCAGGTCGAGCCAGCGGCCGAACTTGAAGCCGGCCTCGCGGACGGTACCGCAGCAGTGGAAGCCGAGCGAACTGTGGAGGGCGATGCTCGCCACGTTCGTCGCGTCGATCCCGGCGATCAGCATGTGGAGATCGGCCTTCCTGGCCTCGCCGATGATCGCCTGCATCAACTGCCGGCCCACCCCCTCGCTGCGGAACGGCTCGGCCACGTAGACGGAGTGCTCGACGGAATACTTGTAGGCGGCCCGCGGCCGGAACGGGCCCCAGGTGGCGAAGCCGGCCAGCACGCCCGGCTCCCACTCGATGCCCACCACCGGAATGCCGTCTCGCTCCCGGACGGCGAACCACTCCCGCATGGTCTCCTCGGTGCGGGGTGCATATTCGTAGAGCGCCGTCGTGGTGGCGATCGCGTCGTTCAGGATCTCGCGGATCACCGGCAGGTGCTCGGGCGTGCAGCGGATCACGGCACGCTTCGGCGGCGCGGGCTTCTTGCGGGGCATGGGCGAGGCGTCTAGCGACGCACGGGTGAGGGAGGCGGTGTCAGGAGCGAGACCACGACGAGCACGACGAAGCCGAGCGGGATCGTGACCAGGCCCGGCTGGCTGAAGGGCATCGGCGACTGGCTGCCGGGGAGCCCGTAGACCTTCTCGAAGGTGTCGGCCGAGAGCAGGATCCAGCCCAGCGACGCGAGCATGCCCACGATCACGGCGGCGATGATCCCCTGCTTCGTGGTCCGCCGCCAGAACAGCAGCATCACGAGTGCCGGGAGGTTGGCGCTGGCCGCGATGTTGAAGGCCCAGCCCACGAGGAAGCCCACGTTGAAGCCCTTGAACAGGATGCCCAGGGCCATCGCCACGATGCCCAGCGCCACCGCCGCCAGCTTGCCGACGCGGACCTTCTCGTGGTCGGTCATCCGCACGCCGCAGACGTTTTCCACGAGGTCGTGGGCCACCGCGCCGCTCCCGGCCATGATCAGGCCGCTGACGGTCCCGAGCACGGTCGTGAAGGCGATCGCCGAGATGATCGCGAACAACGTCTCGCTGAACGACTTGGCGAGCAGGGGCGCCGCCATGTTCGTGTCGGTCGGGTCGAGGGCGCCGGAGGTCATCGCCCCCAGGCCCAGGTAGAGCGTGAGCACGTAGAAGCCGCCGATCGCCGCGATCCCGACGACCGTGCTCTTGCGGGCCGCGGCGGCGTCCTTGACGGTGTAGTAGCGGATCAGGATGTGGGGCAAGGAGGCCGTGCCGCAGAAGAGCGCGAGCATCAGGCTGGCGAAGTCGAGCCGGCCCGCGAGCGTGTTGCCGGCGAGGCCCTTGAAGTAGCCGCCGGGCCGGAGCAGCTCGGCGGCCGGCCGCTCTCGGGGCGTGAAGGTGTCGTGGGTGCCATCCGCGTCGGTCCGCGTGGTCTTCTCCCAGGTGACGACCGTGGAGTCTTCGAGCGCCGCCAGATAGGCCAGCGGCCCGAGTGGACCGGTCGCACGGGCGTCGCCATACCGTTCGGGCAGCCGCGTGATCGTGCCCACCGGCCGCAGGTCGTGGTCGGTTCCCTGCGGCTTGCCGTCCACCAGCACGGTGCCGTCGGGCCGGATGGTGCGGACCTGCGGCGTCAGGTCCACCGGCTCGCCGCGGCCGGCGTTCACGGCCAGGCCCCGGGCCAGGATCAGCCCGGTGAGCACCCCGCAGAAGAGCACGAGCAGCGACCCCTTGATGAACTGCACCCACGTCGTGCTCACCATCCCCGCCGTGACCACGATGCAGGTCACCGCCACGCCCACGAGGATCACGCCGACCCAGTGCGGCAGGCCCAAGAGCGGCGTGACGAGCGAGCCGGCCCCGACCATCTGCGGAATCAGGTAGAAGACGCTGACCACGAGCGTCGAGATCGCCACCGCCAGTTTGATGCCCCAGCTGTCGAACCGGGCGTCGAGCGCGTCGGCGAAGGTGAACTTGCCCAACTCCTTGATCGGTTCGGCGATCACGAACAGCGCCACTACCCAGCCCGCGAGGAAGCCGATCGAGTACAGAAAGCCGTCGTAGCCGTGGAAGGCGATCATCCCGCAGATGCCGAGAAACGACGCCGCCGAGAGGTAGTCGCCGGCGAAGGCGATCCCGTTGACCGCCCAGTGCACCTGGCCGTGGGCGGCGTAGTAGCCCTGGGCCGACTGCCCCTTGCGGCCGAGCCGGAAGGAGAGCCAGAGGACGGCCCCCACGAAGGCGGCGAAGATGCCGATCGCCAGCGGTGACGTCTCGTGGAGCATGGTTTCGATCCGCCTCCTAGCGGCCCGCCCGGGCGACCATGTACACGACGGAGAGCAGCACCGCCGCCACGATCAATCCGAGCCCGCAGGCAATCGCCAGGTTCACGCCGCCAAAGGGCCGCTCGGCCACGAGGTCGGGTCGCGCGAGCACCAAAGCGATGAATCCCCCGTAGAGCAGCACGTAGAGGCCGAACAGGGCGAGGCCCAGCCGGCTGGCCGGCGCCGCCGTTCGCGGCTGCCGTGCGTCGCGGTCTGTCATGCCGTCGCCCTCCTCGCCCCCGGCGGCCGCCGGGAGAGGTGCAGAATACACGCCTCGGCGGCCTGCGGCAGGCCGCCCCGTGTCACTCCGCCGGGACAGGGTCCGCCTTTCGCTTCCGGTCGCGGTTCTTCCCACCAGCCGGCCAGGTCGGCGCCTCGGCTGCAATCTCGGCGGTGTAGGCCCGCAGCCGTTCCATCATGGCCGAGAGCCGCTCGGGCTCCCGCGGTGCGAGATCGGTCGTTTCGCCACGGTCGCCCGCGAGGTCGTAGAGTTCGGGCTTTTCGAGGCTCTCGTCCGCCACGATTTTCCAGGGCCCCTCGCGGTAGGCCACCTTCCCGCCCCACCGCCAATACAGCGGCCGGGGCCGCTCGATCATCCCGTCGGCGAGCGCCGGCAGCAGATTCATTCCGTCGAGCTTCACACCCGACGGCAGCTCGATGCCCGCGGCAGCGAGCGCGGTGGGGAAGAAGTCGCTGCCGATCACCGGCAGGTCGCTCGTGCTCCCCGCCTCGACCTTTCCAGGCCAACGGATCAGGCCCGGCACGCGGTGCCCCCCCTCGTACATCGACCGCTTGCGGCCCCGCAGCTTCCCGGCGAGGCCGCGACCGGGCCCCTTGGTGCCATCTCCCTCAGGTCCGTTGTCGCTGGAGAAAAAGACGAGCGTGTTCTTCGCCACCCCGAGCTCGTCGAGCGCCTTCATCACCGTGCCGAAGGCGTCGTCGAGTTGCGTGACGTTGGCCCGGTAGGTCCGCTCCACCGGATCCGTGACGCCGGCGTGAAGCCGCTCATACCGATCGGCCGACGCGATCGGATAGTGCGGCTCGTGGGTCCAGACGGCGAGGAAGAAGGGCTTGGCCGGGTCGCGCCGCTCCTCCAGCCACGTCACCGCCTCCTTGGCGATGAAGGGCGCCGAGTAGTCGTCCACCTTGCCCACCGGCTCGCCATTGCGGACGAAGTTCCGGGGAACGGCATGGCTGGGGGCGGCGTTGTTCTGGGTGGCGAGCCACCAGGCGTAGCCATGGGCGTCGGGCTGCGGCTGTTCGGGGGAGTTGAAGAGGCCGTTGAGATGCCACTTGCCCACGTGGCAGGTGTCGTAGCCCGCGGCGCGCAGCAGCTTCGGCAGGGCGACTTCGCTCGTCCGCAGGTGGATCGGGCTGCCTTCGGGGATCCAGGTGAACACGCCGTTGCGGTAGGGCGTTCGGCCCGTGAGCAGCGCCGACCGCGACGGCGAACAGACGCTCGAGGCCGAGTGGCAGTCGGTGAGCCGAACGCCCTCGGCGGCGAACCGGTCGAGGTTCGGTGTGATCGCGGCGGCGTTGCCGTAGCAGCCGAGTTCCCCGTAGCCGAGGTCGTCAGCCAAAAAAAGCACGATGTTGGGCCGCGCCGAGCGTGCCGAATCGGCGGGCGCGGCCCGCGAAAACGAGGCCGCCTGCACCGGCTTCCGCTTCGGTCTCGCCGGCGGCGCGGGCTTGGGCTGGTCGCGAACGGGATAGAGCATGGTGGGGTTCGCCACGCGACCGGGCGGCCGGCGGGCCGGCGAGTTCGGATCGATGATCTCGGCGGCCATCCGCCCGACGAGCCCGCGAAGCCGCTCGACCACCTCCGGGTTCGCCCCGGCGACGTCGGTCTTCTCGCCGATGTCGGCCTCGAGGTCGTAGAGCCGCGGGGCAGCGAGCGATGCCGGCAGCTTCTCGCCCTTGCGGCCCATCCCCTCGGGCTGACCGGCGACGGCGAGTTTCCAGCGGCCCTGCCGGACCGCCTGCAATTGGGTGCCCGCAAAGTAGAAGTGGGCCTCGCGGGGCGACTCGGTGGCCGTGCCCAAAAGCAGCCCCGAGATGTCGCGGCCGTCGATCACCGGCTCCGCCGGCAGCTGGCCGCCGGCGAGCGACACGAACGTGGGCAACAGGTCGATCGTGCCCGAGACCGCGTCGCAGCTGGTGCCGGCCGGAATCCGCCCCGGCCAGCGGGCGATCGTGGGCACACGAACGCCCCCTTCCCAGGTGCTTCCCTTGCTGCCGCGCAGCGGCCCGGCGGAGGTGACATCTTTCACCGGACCGACCCACGGCCCGTTGTCGCTCGTGAAGATCACGAGCGTCTGGTCATCGAGCCCCTGCTCGCGCAGCGTCTCGAGCACGCGGCCCACGCTGGCGTCGACCTCCTCGACCCAGTCACCAAACCCGCCGTTGCCGGTCCGGCCCTGAAAATCCTTGCCTGGAAAGAGCGGCAGATGGACGGCGGTGTGGGGCAGGTAGAGGAAGAACGGCCGGTCCTTCGACTCGCGGATGAACGCCACCGCCTCGTCGGTGTAGCGGGTCACGATCTCCCGCTGCGCCTCATCCGTGAGCAACTCGGCGACCTTCTCGTCCCGCACCAGCGGTACCACCCGCTCACCCGTCGCCGCCGCGACCCGCTGCATGTCGTTGGAGTAGGGAATCCCGAGGTAGCGATCGAACCCCTGCCGGGTGGGCAGGAACGCGGGCTGGTCGCCGAGGTGCCACTTGCCGATGCAGGCGGTGGCGTAGCCGAGGGGCTTGAGCCGCTCGGCGATCGTGACCTCGGCCGGATTGAGCCCCTCGGGACCGGCGGGAAAATAGACGCCCGTGGTGCCGATCCGCGGGCCGTAGCAGCCGGTCAGGAGTTGCGCCCGCGACACCGAGCAGACCGGGGCCGCGTAGAAGCTCGTGAGCTTTCTCCCCTCCGCGGCCATCCGGTCGAGGTTCGGCGTCTTCTGTCGCGTGGCGCCGAAGGGGCCGATGTCGCCGTAGCCGAGGTCGTCGATGAAGATCACGACCAGGTTCGGCGGGGAAGCGGTGGCCCGCGACGAGGGGGCGGCCGTCGCGCCGGGAGGCGAGGCCGCAGCCGGCGCCGGCTTCGCACCCGGGGCGGAGTGGCTCGGGCCGCCGTGCTTCAGGCCCGCGGGCAGGTTCTCCCCGGCCTCGAGGAACGCGAGCAACTCGAGAATCTCCTCCCGTTCAAGCACGTTGACGAGCCCCGCCGGCATCGGCGAGACCCGCGAGGCCACCCGCTCCTCGACCTGGCCCTTGGGGATCGTGACCACGCTCTCCGGCACGAGCAGGTTGGGCGTGACGCGGAGTGACTGGTCCGTTTCGCCCGTGACCACGCCCGAGACCACGCGGCCGCTGTCGAGCACGAACTGCACCGTCCGGTAGCCCTCGGCGATCTCCCGCGAGGGTTCGAGGATGTGGTCGAGGAGCTCCCGGCCCCGCCGCTTCTTCACGGTCTCGATGAGGTTCGGTCCGAGGTTCACGCCGTGGCCGCCCGCCACGTGGCACTGGGAGCACTGCGCCTTCACGAACGCATGGAAGCCCCGCTCGACGGCCCCCGGATCGGTCGGCGTCGTGACGCCCTCGAAGTCGCCGCTCGTCCAGGCGCGGACCACCTTCGGCCGGCACTCGGCCAGGAGCCGCTCGGCCTCCGCCGCGTCACCGGCCACCACCATCCGGCCGTTCATCACGATCCAGTGGCCGGGGAACGTGCAGACATAGGGGTAGACGCCTGGCTCCGCCGGCGCCGTGAACCTCAGCACGTGCGCCAGCGCCTTGCGGGTCGGGCCGATCATCGGCGTGGCGGCCACGATCTTGTCCCGCTTCGACTCGGGGAGAAAATCACCGGTGGCATGCTTGGGATCGCGGGCCATCTCGTTGGCGGCCACGCCCACCTCGGCGAGCGCCCCCGGCCGCACGATCACCAGGTTGTGGTCGGTGGCGTCGGGGTTCGTGAACACGAGCTTGACCGGCTGGCCGGGCCGGACGGCGAACTCCTGCCGCGTGAACAGCATCCGCTCGGGCTGGCAGGAGATCTCGACGGTGGCGAGGTTCGTGCGGGCGTCGAACTCGGCCTCCGCCTTCGAGGGCTTGGGCAGCTTGATCGCCGTCGCCTGCCCGAGCCGCTTGAGGAGCCGAGGGATCGGCGAGGCGGGGTCGGCCTGCCAGAGCCGGGCGAGCGGCGCGGAACGAGCGGCACACGCCGCCGCGTAGGCCAGGTGGCCGGCGAGCGGCCGGCGGAGGATCTCCTCGAGGCTCGTGAGCGCTTCGGGGGTGCCGATCCAGCTCGCCGTGATCGCCGCCTCGAGCCGCACCAGGCCCGCCGGGTCGGTCGCCGCCCGCGCGAGGAGCTCGTGCCGGTCGGCCTGCGAGCCCTGCCAGAACCGGAGCTGCCGGATCGCCGCTGCCCGCACGTGATGGTCGGCCGAGCCGAAGAGGGCGGCGACGAGGCCGGGCCGCTCGGCCCCGACCGTGGACAGGACCCACATGCCCTCGATCAATTTCCGCTCGCGGAGCGGATCGTCGGCCGCGAGGGAGTCGAGCCAGCGGCCGATCGCCCGCCGCGTAGCCCCGGGATCATGGTCGGCACGGGCGGAGAGCTCCCGCGTGGCGAGGTACCGCACGCGGCTCTCGCGGTGGCCCAGGAGCGCGGCGAGCTCGTCGGTGGCTGCGGTCGCGATCGTGGGCAGTGGCGGCACGACCTGCCCCTTGGCCGTCACCCGCCAGATCCGGCCCGACTCCCGGTCGCGGCGGCTGTCCCGGAGCGAGTACTGGGCGTGCCCCTTCACCGGGTTGTACCAGTCGACGATGAACAGATCGCCGCGGGGACCGAAGTGGAGATCGACCGGAATGAAGCTCAGGTTCGTGGAGAAGAGCAGGTCGCCCACGTACTCCTCGGTGAACCCGAACTCGCCCTCGAGCCAGCGATGGATCTCGATCCGGTTGGTTGGCTTGTAGCGGGCCTTGACGAAGCCCCCCTGCAACTCGGAGGGAAACCCGGGGGCGTCCACGAACGCCTGGCCGCAGGTGCCCGAGTAGGCCTGCAGACCGGCCGGCGCCGGGTTCTGTGCGGGGTAGGGCGGATCGAGGGAATGAAAGGCCTCGGCGAAGATCGGGTGGCTGGCGACGTGGTTGCCCCAGGGGTCGAAGGCCACGCCCCACGGGTTCGTGCTGGGGTAGGAGCCGAAGCTCGTCAGCCGGTGGGTCCGCGGCTCGTAGCGGAACCAGCCGCTGTTCTGCTGCCGGACCGGGCCATACGGGGTCTCGACCTGCGAGTGGTGGAAGATCGATTCCCGAAACAACAGCGCGCCGTCGGGGCTCCAGATGAAGTCGTGCAGCGAATGGTGGGAGTCCTCGGTGCCAAAACCCGAGAGCACCACCTCGTGCACGTCGGCCCGGTCGTCGCCGTCGGTGTCGCGAAGAAACGTGAGGTGCGGCTGCTCCGAGACCCAGACGCCGCCCTGGCCGAACTCGAAGGAGAGCGGCAGATGCAGGTCGGCGGTGAACACCTTCGAGGTGTCGGCCTTTCCGTCGCCGTCGGTGTCCTCGAGGATCACGAGCCGGTCGCCGGGCTCGTTCCCGGGGTAGACGTGGGGATAGGCCTGCGACGTGCTCACCCACAGCCGGCCCCGTGAGTCCCAGCGGCACTGGATGGGGTTGGCGATCTCGGGAAACTCTTCCTCGCCGGCGAACAGTTCCACCTCGAATCGGGGATCGACCTGGAACGCCTTCCGCTCGTCGGCGGCGGAGAGCCATTCGTTGGCGCCCCGGGTCTCGTTCACGGCCGGCAACGGAGGCAGGCCCGAGTCGTCCACCGTGCCCTCCACCGGCCGGCCGGCGGCCAACGCGTGGATCCGCCGGTCGCGGGCGGCGCACATGAGGTCGAAGTTCCGCATCGCGGGCAGGAAGTCGAGATAGCCGTACGACTTATTGCGGTCCCCGGTGTAGTAGAACGTGTTGAGCGGCCGATACCGGCGGAAGAACTGCCGCTCGAGATCCACCACCGCGGCCTTGAGTCGCGGCGCCACCGGCGCTGGATCGGTGCCGAACAGCCCCTGGCACAAAAGCCCGGCGAAGACCTCGTAGCCGGCCCGGTTCAGATGGCAGCCGTTGATCGTCAACTGGCTGCGCGGGTCGGCGAGCAGGCCGAGCGTGGGCTCGAACATGTCCACAAACGCCACCCCCTTCGCCGCCGCCACCTCCCGCATCGCGGCGGTGTAGGCGGCGAGGTTCTGGTTGTTGCGGTCGGCGGCGGCGACGCCAGGCACGTTCTCGTTGGCGATCGGCGAGACGAGCACCACCCGCGGCGCGGACGCGCCATTGAAGGCGTGACCCGTGAGCCGGTCGAGGAACGCGGCGAGCTGCTCCCGAAACAGCGGTAACCCCGCCGGCCCGGCGAACGACTCGTTGAAGCCGTAGGCCGCCAGGATCACGTCGGCCTTGCAGAACGTGAGGTGCTGCTCGAGATCGGCGAAGTTGTCGGGCCGGGGCGCGAGGGCGACCTCGTCGGCCGACCACGCGAGCGTGCGGACGACGAGTTCCCGCTCCGGAAACGCCGCGTGCAGCACGGCCGGCACGTCGCCGAACAGCGCCGCCCGCTCCAACAGCGTGTTGCCGACGAGGCAGACATGGTCGCCCTTGCGGAGTTCGAGCGGCAGCGTCGTGGCGACCGGCGCGCACACCGCCGGCCGCGGGGCGGTCTTCAGGTCGAGGCCGTATCGGGAGAAGTCCTCGGCGGCAGCCATCGAGGCGAGACCGACCGTAAACAAGGCGGCCAAGGAACGATGGCTCATCGGGCATAGTCCTGGGTGTGGATGAGTGGGCCGGGGTAGCCCGTGCCATCTCGCCGGACGCTCCCTTCGGGCATCCTGCCCTCCGGTCGCTCGCAGGAAACCTCGCTTCGCAATCCTGCTGCGCTCGGTTTCCTACGCCGCTCGATTGGCACGGGCTACTCCTCGCGGAACGATCCCGAGAGGAGACTGGGGGCGACCTGCCCTGAATGTCGTCTTTGATCGTACTGGTTGTGTCTTCATGGTGTGGCCTGCTCTCGCGGCTGATCGGAGAACCGGTCGGGGTCGTGGAGCCGCTGCATCTCGGCCAGGAGCAGGGCCTCGAGTTCGCGGCGCTTCTCCGCATGGGCCGGGTCATCGGCCAGGTTTTTCTGGTGGGCGGCTGGCGCGGCGTGGGACACGGCCGTGACGGCTGGGTCGTGATGTTCGGTGAGCAACTCGGCGGGGTTCTCCCGCAGGTTAAAGAGTTGCGTCACCAGGCCACCGCTCGGCGATTCGTACTTGAGGAGCTTCCAGTCCCCTCGGCGGACGGCTCGGATGCCGGGCTTCGCCCCGCCGGAATAGGCGCCGTAGAGCACTTCACGAACCGTGGACATCTCGCCCGTGAGGACCGGGAGAAAACTCGTGCCCTCGTTGGTGGCCGGCGGCATGATCCCGGCAATCTCGCAGAGGGTGGCGAGCACGTCGGTGAGATACACGTTGCCGGGAGCCCGACTGCCCGGCTTCACGCCGGGGCCGGCCACGATCAGCGGCACCCGCCAGGTGGGTTCGTAGAGGTTCTGCTTGCCCTGCAGGCCGTGGCGGCCGATCGCCATCCCGTGGTCGGCCGTGTAGACGATCCAGGTGTTGTCGAGTTCGCCCATGGCCCTGAGCTGGTCGAGCACGCGGCCGATCTGGAGGTCGATGTTTTCGCTGCAGGCGAACTGGCGGCCGATCTCGTTGCGGATCGTGGCCTCGTCCCGCCGCCGCCAGACCCCGCTGACGGCCTGCTCGTCGCGGACGTTCAGGTCGGTGTTGTCGAAGGGATGCCGGGGGAGCCAGTTGGACGGCAGCGGCGGCTGCTTGGCGGCGAGCGGCGGGGGGCGGGACTCGTCGGTGTGATTCGTGGCTCCGTACTTGGCGAGCAGTTCGGGCGTGCCGTCGCGGGTGTCGTGCGGGTGGGAGAAGCCGTAAAAGACGAGGAAGGGGTCGCTGTCGCCGGCCGCCGCGCGGGCCGCGAGGAAGTCGAGCACGCGGTCGGCGTGCCAGGCGCTGCCCCCCTCGGCCGTTCCCTCCCGCTTGGTGGCGTCGTGGCGGACGGTGAACCGCTTGTTGGCGCCCTCGTAGCTGTTGCCCTGCTTACAGGTTCGCATCGTGTCGTAGCCGGCGGCGTTGAACACGGCGGCGAGGACGTGATCCTCGATGTCGGCCGGACAGCGGTGGTCGAAGGCCGGCGGCGACTTTGCCCGCTTGCCACCGCCCGGGCCGATCGGAAGGTGCCAGAGGGAGCGGCCGGTCATCACCATGTGCCGCGACGGCGTGCAGACCGCACCTGAGAACGAGCCCATGTGGTAGGCGGCGTCGAGCACGCAGCCACGGGCGGCGAGCGCGTCGAGCACCGGGGTCTCCAGCCGCGACTCGGGATCGTAGGCCCTGAGATCGAACGGGCTCTGGTCGTCGGCGATGATGAAGAGGATGTTGGGACGCTTCGTGGACTTGGCGACCGCAGCTGTCGCGGCCGGAACCGCCGCCGCCGGCCGCTCGGCCGCCGCCGGACGAGCACCGGCCCGCCCCGAGGCCGCGTCGGCGAAGGGCAGCGGCCAGTCAGGATGCGGCACATGCTCGCGGTTCATCAGGGCCTCGAGCCGCCGGACGACGTCGGGCTGCTCCGCGGCGATGTCCTTCGTCTCCGAGGGATCCGCGGCGAGATCGAAGAGTTCAGTCGGCTTGGCCCGCTCCGGCTGCTTGGGCCCGGCCGCCTTGCGAATCGCCTTCCAGCGACCGTCGGTCACGGCCTGCCACTTCCCCTCCGTGAGTTCGCGGTACAGGAAGCGATCGGTCGGCGGTGCCGCCTTGCCCTCGAGGGCCGCCGCCAGGCTCACGCCGTCGCCACCGGCGGCGATCTTGTCGTGCAGGCCGGCCAGGTCGAGGAGCGTCGGCATCCAGTCCTCGAAGCCGGTGGGCGCGGCGAGCGTCTGGCCCGCCGGGATTCTGCCGGGCCACGCGATCGCCGTCGGCACCCGCAGGCCTCCCTCGTAGGGCGAACCCTTCCACTGCCGGAAGTCGCCGTTGCTCCTGAGCCGGTCGGTATCGAGGCCACCACATCCGGGGAACGTCGCCCCGTTGTCACTCGAGAACACGAAGATCGTGTCGTCGGTCAGCCCCAGTTCCTCGAGCAGCGTGACGATCCGGCCCACCTCCCGGTCCATCCGCGTGATCATCGCCGCGTAGGTCGAAAGCGGCCGGCGACAGGGCACGTAGCCCCCGCCGCCGAGATAGGGCTGCTCCGCGCCGAAGTGTGTTTGATAGTGGGCCAGCGAGGGCTCATCGGCCGGCACCTGGAGCGCGAGGTGGGGCACCGTGGTGGGCACGTAGAGGAAGAACGGCCGCGCCGCGTGACCGCGGATGAAGGCGAGTTGCTCGGCGGCGATCAGGTCGGCCGAATACTGCTGGCCGGTGAACTTCGCGAAGGCTGCGGCGTCTCCCGCCACCGCGGGCGGCACCGTGCCCCCGCGGGCCACCTGCTGGTCGCCGGAGAGGGCTGCATTCTCGAGCCCGACCTTGTCGCGGTTGCTCCAGAGATGGCCGGGATAGAAGGTGTGGGCCTCCCGCTGGCAGTTGTAGCCGTAGAACCGGTCGAAGCCGCAGGCCACCGGATCCGACACGCTCCCCGGCGCGCCCAACCCCCACTTGCCGAAGCCACCGGTGGCGTAGCCAGCGTCGTGGAGGATCTCCGCGAGCGTGAGCGTGCCGGCCGGCATGGGGAACTGCCCCTCGGGCTTCACCTCGCGGTTGCTGCGGACCACCGCGTGGCCCGGATGCTTGCCGGTCATCAGCACGCAGCGGCTCGGCGCGCAGACGGCGTTGCCCGCCCAGTGCCACGTGAGCCGGGTCCCGCGGGCGAAGAGGGCGTCGATGTTCGGCGTCTGGATGTCCTTGCCGCCAAGCGCGCCGACGTCGCCCGTGCCGAGATCGTCGCAGAGGAAGAACACGATGTTGGGGGGACGCGGGCCCGCGGCGGCCGCGGTGCCGAGAAAGAGGCCCGACAGGATCAGGGCGAACAGTGGCAGTCGGTTCATGGGAACTCTCTTCGCAAGTCAGGAAACCGGTTCACGGGGCTGTGTGGGAACCTTTGTCGGTGGGCCGGGGTTGCCCGTGCCATCTCGCCGGACGCTCGCTCCGGGCATCCTACCCTCCACTCGCTCGGAGGAAACCTCGCTGCGCCTCCGGGCTGCGCTCGGTTTCCTACGCCGCTCGATTGGCACGGGCAACCCCTCGCGACCGTTCGCGTGATGCATTGACCACCTCGTTGTTCAGAATGAGTCAAGGAGATGGCGCCGCGACCGGCTTCGTCGTGAGCACGTCGATCAGGTAGTCGGGCACCGTCGCGTGCTTCACGCCGGGGGCGCCGGGGTAGACGAGTTCGCAGCCCACGCCCGCGTCCGCCAGCCGCTCCGCGAGCTTGACGCCGAAGTTGGCGGTGTGGGTCGGATCCTTCTCAGGCTGCCCGAGGTTCGGCGGCGACCCGTAGAGGAGATAGATCGGCGGGTCGTCGGCCGTCACGAGTGCGTACGGTGAATACTCGGCGATCCAGGGGCGTATCTGCTCGCGGCCCGCCAGGAACTGGGCGAACTGGTTGTCCCGCTCCTGGGGGCTCTTCATGAACCCGAAGGCATGGCCGCCGTAGCGGCTGTTGGGCGTCCACTCCTTCATCTGGGCCGGGTCGAGCGTGGTCTGGGCGCCGGTCACGGCCGCCGCCACGAGCCGCGTCGATTCCCGGGCCACGGGATCGACGTTTGTCGGATCGGCCATGTCATCGTGGAAGGCGAGCCAGAGGCTCGAGCAGGCGCCGGCCGAGCCGCCACTCGCAGCGACTCGGGCCTTGTCGACGTGCCACTCACCGGACTTGCTGCGGACCAACTGCAACGCCCGGGCGGCGTCGGCGAGCGGCGCCTTGACCGGCGGCTTCACGCCCTCCTCCATGGCCTCGGCGATGAAGCGGTATTCCACGCTCGTGACCGAGATCCCCGCCGCGAGCAGCTGCTCGAGCATCGTTCCCAGGCCGCTCATCCGGTCGCCCCCCTGCCAGCCGCCCCCGTGGATGAAGAACACGAGCGGCGCGGGCTTTTCGGCCGTCGCTCCCGGCGCCTTCCAGAAGTGGAGCACCTGCTTGGGATGCTCGCCGTAGCGGACGTCGGCGAGCGTGGGGGGCACGGGGGGCACCGCGGCGGCCTTGTCCTGCCGGCGGGCCGGCCGCTTCGGTGGCGCCGCCGGTGCCGCGGCCGGCGGCCCGTCGGGCGCGGCGGTGGCGTCGGGGCCGAACTGCTTCCGAAAGGCGACCCTGAAAGGATTCTCCTTCGGACCGTCGAGATTTTCGTTGACGAGATCCGGCTGCACGCTCTGCCACCAGGCGTCGTACGCCTGGGCGAGCCGCGCGACCACGTCCGGATGCGCGGCAGCGACGTCTCTCGCTTCGCCGGGATCGGCCGTGAGGTCGTAGAGCTCCCAGCCGTCGGGACGATTCTTCACGTTCACCAACTGCCAGCGGCCCTCGCGGATGCGGCAGTTGCGGTGGGCACTCTCGGCGGCCTTGCCCCGCTCCCAGCGTCCGACGTGGGTCACGAGCAGCCGGTCGGGCCACTCGGCCTCGGCATCCTCGAGGAGCGGCACGAGGCTCCGCCCCTCGACCTTCGCGGCCACCGCAGGCGGGATCGTCGCCCCGGCGAGCTCGCAGAGCGTGGGCAGGACGTCGATGTGCGCCGTGACCGCCGGCACGTCCACGCCGGCCGGCAGCGTGCCGGGCCACCGCCAGAAGGCCGGCACCCGCGTGCCGCCCCGCCACGGCGTGCCCTTCTGGCCGCGCATGCCGTCGTTCGCCACCGCGGACCCGGCGGCGGTACCGTTGTCGGTCGAGAACACGACGAGCGTGTCCTCGGCGAGACCCCACTCGTTGAGCTTCCCGAGCAGGCGGCCCATGTTCGTGTCGACGTTCTCGATCATCGCGTAGAACCGCGCGAGCGTGGCCCGCTGCTTGGGATCCTTGACGCCGGCCGCCTCGAGCAACGCGAGATACTTCTGGTCGGCCCCAGGCGGGCAGTCGTAGGGGCCATGGGGGCAGTTGGGGGTCAGGTAGCAGAAGAACGGCTTCTGTTCCCGGCGGCAGCGGTCGATCCAGTCGAGTGCTGCGTCGAAGAACACGTCGGTGCAATACCCCTTCGTCCGCACGAACGTGCCGTCGCTGCGGATCATGGGATCGAAGTAGGTGTTGCCCGGGGCGTCGCCGCAGCTCCCGGGATAGCTCTGGCCGATGCCGCCGGCGCCATGGATGAAGACACGGTCGAAGCCGCGCCGGCCCGGCTGATACTCATCCTCGTCGCCGAGGTGCCACTTGCCGAAGATCCCGCTCGAGTAGCCGGCCGGCTTCAGCAGCTCGGGCAGCGTGACCGCCTCGGGACGCAGCCGCTCCCGCTCGAGGATCGTGTGGGTGATCCCGGAGCGAAACTCGTGCCGCCCGGTCAGGAGCGCCGACCGGGTGGGGGCGCAGGTGGGGCTGACGTGGAACTCCGTGAACCGGACCGACTCGGCGCGGAGTCGGTCGAGGTTCGGCGTCTGGATGACCGGATTGCCGTGGGCGGCGACGTCGCCGTAGCCCTGGTCGTCGGTCATCACGTAGATGATGTTGGGCCGGGTTCCGGCGAGTGGCCGTGGCGCGAGACGACGCCTGAACGAGGCGGCCAGCACGGGCGATTCCGCTGCCGTCGTCGCGGCCTCACGAATCGATCCCGCCGGCCGGGCGCCCGAACCCTGACGCTTCGTGAGGGAGTCGCCCAGGTCGGCCCGGGCCCGCTCGGCGAGCGCCTCGAGCCGCGCCACGATCTCCGGATGCTCCGCCGCGACGTCCCGCGACTCGCCCGGATCGGTCGCCAGGTCGAAGAGGGTCCGGTCCACCGGCAGCGGCCGGTACGTGCCCGGGACGCCGTCCTTGCCTGGCGCCTGGCCCTTCATCGTGCGAGCCGTGTGCGGCAGGAAGAGCTTCCAGTCGCCCTCCCGGACCGCCTGCAGCTGGTTGTCGGCGTACCAGAAGAAGTAGACGGGCGTGGCGGCCTCGTCGGCCGGCTGCCCGCGGAACAAGCTCCCCACGTCCCGGCCGTCGATCCGCCGGCCTGCGACGACGCAATGGCCCTCCGCGTCGGTCGGCAGCGGCTCGCCCGTGAGCGCCGCGAGCGTGGGCACGAGATCGATCGTCATCGCCGGCGCGGCGCAGACCGTCCCGGCCGGGATCACGCCCGGCAGCCGGGCCACGCAGGGCACGCGGACACCCCCCTCGAAACTCGTCCCCTTGCCCTCGCGGAGCGGCCCGGCCGAGCCCCCGTGGTTCCCATAGGAGAGCCAGGGGCCGTTGTCGCTCGTCACGAGCACGAGCGTGTCGTCGGCGTGGCCCGTGCGGTCGAGTGCGGCGAGCAGGGCGGCCACTGAGGCGTCGATCTCCGTCAGCACGTCGCCGTACAGCCCGCCGGGGCTCTTGCCCCGAAAGTCCGCGCCCGCGAACAGCGGCACGTGCGGCATCGAGTGGGCGAGGTAGAGGAAGAACGGCCGGCCGTCGGCGGCGCTCCCGGCGCGGTCGATGAAGTCCACGGCCCGGGCGGCGTAGCGGGCCGTGAGCGTGGCCTGATCCTCCGGGGTCACGTCCGCGTCGACGATTGTCTCGCCGTCGAACAGCGGCAGCGGCGGAAAGCTGCCCGGCTTCACCTCGGGATGATGCGGCCACATGTCGTTGGAATACGGCAGCCCGAAATACTCGTCGAAGCCGTGCCGCGTCGGCAGGAAGGCCGCGTGGTGGCCGAGGTGCCACTTGCCGACCGCCGCGGTGCGGTAGCCGCGGGCCCGCAGGAGCTCGGCGAGCGTCGTCTCCTCGGCTGCGATCCCGTGGCGGGCCGACGGCCCGAGTGCGCCCGCGATCCCGATCCGGTTGGGATAGCAGCCCGTGAGCAGCGCCGCCCGCGACGCCGAGCAGACGGCCTGGGCGACGTGGAAGTCGGTGAACCGGATTCCAGCACGAGCGATCGAGTCGATCGCCGGCGTGGCCGCGGCCGTACCCCCGTAACAGCCGAGGTCGCCATAGCCGAGGTCGTCGGCGAACACGATCACGACGTTGGGCGGCCGGCTCGGCCCGGCCGCCTTCGGTCTGGCGGGCCTCGGTCGCCCGGCCGGCGCGGTCTCGGCCGGAGCCATGCCCCGGCACACCTCGGCGATCCGGTTCCACTCTTGCTCGAGCGCCGCCACGCGGTCGGGCTCGGAGGCGGCGCGATTCGTCGTCTCGCAGCGGTCGGCCGCGAGGTCATACAGCTCCCACGGCCCCTCCTTCACGGCGACGAGCTTCCAGTCGCCCATCCGGACGGCGCGATGCCCCTCGTGACACCACCAGAGTGACTCGTGGGCTGGGGCCGCATCGGCGGCGGTGAGCGCGGACGCAAAGCTCCGGCCGTGGAGCGGCGGCGACTGGCTTTGCTGCTTGGGCACCCGGGCAAGCTCGAGCACGGTCGGCACCAGGTCGATCGCGTGCACGGGCTGGCGACGGAGCTCCCCCTTCGCCGCGATCCCCGCAGGCCAGTGCACGATCCAGGGCGTGGCGATGCCCCCCTCGTGGACCCAGGTCTTGTGCCGGCGAAAGGGCGCGTTGGCGGCGTTTGACCAGCCCGGCCCGAGGCACAAAAACGTCTTCCGCGATCCCGGCGCGGCGGCCGGATCGTGCCCCTCGCCGCGGATCATGATCTCGGCACTGGCGCCGTTGTCGCTCACGAACAGGATCAGGGTGTTGTCGAGGGCCCGCATCCCTTCGAGCTGCGCGAGGATCCTGCCCACCTCGCGGTCCATGATGTCGATCATCGCGGCGTGGATCGCCATCTTCGTGGCCTGAAACTCCCGCTGCTCGGCGGTGAGCGAGTCCCAGGGATGCGGCCGGTCGACCTCACCCGGCCCGAGCCGCTCGAGGATCTGCGGCTTCGGCTGGTAGGGCGGGCCGACGTCGGGCTCGCGCTCCGCGATCGGCGTGGTCACGATCCCCGTGGTGCGCAGCCGCTCGGCCCGGGCCGCGCGGATCGTGTCCCAGCCGGCGAGATACCGCGCGCGATACGTCGCGACCACCTCGGCCGGCGCCTGCACGGGGAAGTGGGGCGCCGTGAAGGCGACATACTGGAAGAAGGGCGTGCCGCCGTGGTCGCGGGCGTGGTCGGCCAGGCACTTCACGGCGTGGTCGCCGATGGCCGTCGTCACATAGAAGTCGTCGCCGGCCGTGATCGGCTTTCCGTCTACGGTCACCCCGCCGGGGTCAAAAAAGTTGCTCTGGCCGGTGCCGAGCACGTCGAGCGAGCGGGCGAAGCCCTGCTCCCGCGGGTCACCATCGACGTGCCATTTCCCGGAGTGGTAGGAGCGGTAGCCCGCGGCCGCGAGCCGCTCGGGCAGGAGCTTCGCCCACCCGGGCCGCCTGCCCTGCGCACCCCCCTTGCCTCCCGGCAGCGCGTCGCGACCAATGGCCTGCGGGTAGTAGCCCGTGAGCAGGGCCGCCCGCGTGGGCCAGCACCGCGCGGTGTTGTAGCCCTGGGTGAAGCGGAGCCCGCCGGCGGCCAGCCGGTCGAGGTTCGGCGTGTCGATCTCGCCGCCGTAGGCCCCGAGGTCGGAGAACCCGAGGTCGTCGGCGAGGATCACGAGCACGTTCGGTCGGGGTGGCTCGGCGGCGCGGAGGGTCGGGGTGAGGGATACCAAGCACGTGGTGAGTGCGAGCATCGACCAAGCGAGGGTGGGTCGTGCCCGCTGGGTCGAGGATCGCAACGTCGTGGGTGACGCGGCTCGGGGCTTCCCGTGCCGTCTCGCTGGACGTTCGCGACGGCCGTCCCGGCCTTCGCTCACTCGGAGGAAACCTCGCTTCGCCATCGTGGCTCCGCTCGGTTTCCTACGCCGCTCGACTGGCATGGGCAGTCCCTCGCGAGACCCATCCATGAGGCATTCGCAGCGGCCCGCAGGCGAGTCGTTTCGCAGCATCGGCTTTTTCTTCCTTCGTGGCTAAGAGCCGGCCGGCTGCCGCTTCCGACCGGTCGGCGCGCGGGGTCGCGCGGGTGGCTCGAGGTCGGCGCCGAACCGTTCCCGGAGCAGCCCATCGAGCCGGCGGACGGTCTCGCCGTGTTCCGGCCGCTCGGCGAGGTTTTCGAGTTCCTGCGGGTCGTCGTCGTGGTCGTAGAGCTGCCGGCCGGCCGAGCCGCCGTTCCAGAGCGTGTACCGCCACCGGCCGCTGCGCACGCTCGCTCCCCGGCCGCCGCCCGGGAGGTCGGCCACCTCCGTGAACGCCGGTCGATCGGGGAACGCCTCCGCGGCCGCGGCATCACCCGTCACCAGCGGCGCAAGGCTCCGCCCCTCGAAGCCGGGCGGGGCCCGCACGCCACACAGGTCGCAGAGCGTGGGCGCCAGGTCGATGAGTTCGACCGTATGGCCGTCGGCCACGCCCGCGCGTCCGCCGGGCGCGGCGATCACCAGCGGCACCCGGGCGCTCTCCTCGAACAGGCTCCGCTTCTGCCATAGGCCGTGCTCGCCAAGGTGATAGCCGTGGTCGCTCGTGAACACGACCACCGTGTCGTCGGCGAGCCCGAGTCGCCCGAGGGCCTCGAGCACGATGCCCACCTGCGCGTCCACGAACGACACGCTCGCGCGGTAGGCCTGCAGCGCCTCCCGGCCCAGGTCGCCGACGAGCCGGTCCTGCTCGACCTTGCGGCTCGTGAGGGCGGCGGCCGGCACGCCCGCGTCGTGGTCGGCCGGCACCTCGGGCAGCCGCACCGTGTCGAGCGGGTGCTTGGCAAACCAGGACTTGGGCGCCACGTAGGGCGTGTGCGGCCGGTAGAACCCGACCGCGAGGAAGAACGGTTTCCCCTCCCGGGCGAAGGCCTCGAGCCGCGCGACGGCCTTGGCCGCGGCGATCCCGTCGGTCTGTTCGGCGTCGGTGCCGTCGGCGGCCAGCCAGCTCACCGTGCCGCCGAACTCACCGGCTTTGAGCGAGAAGATCTTCGCCTCGTCGGCGACATCGCGGCCCTTGGGATTGAAGACCGCATCCCAACTCGCGGCATCGTCCTTGCCGTCGGTACCGATCTCCTTGGGCACCCCGTAGTGGTAGAGCTTGCCGATCCGCTCGACCCGGAAGCCGGCGCCGCGAAAGGCCTGCGGCAGCGTCACGGCGTCGGGCAGGGCGACCCGGAAGTTCCGCGCGTTGTCGCGGACGGTGGTCGTGGCCGGCCGGCGGCCGGAAAGCAGGCTCGCACGGCTCGGGTTGCACAGCGGAAACTGACAGTAGGCCCGCTCGAACCGCACGCCGCGGGCCGCCAACCGATCGACGCTCGGCGACCACGCCGACTGGTCGCCGTAGGCGTTAAGCGCGCAGCACAAGTCGTCGCAGATCACGAACAGCACGTTTCGCGACCGGGCCGGCGGCTCGGCGGCCAGGCACGCCCCGAGCAGGCTGCCCATGCACGCCAAGGCCACCGCCAGCCCGGGGCGGTTCATCGCTCGATCTCCGCGATCACGCCGGCGTAGGCGGCCTTGCGGGCCTCCGCGTTCATGCCCCGGAGTTCCAGCAACTTCGGCCGCAGGCCCACGGCCCAGGCGGGGTCGGCCGCGATCTTCGCATCGGCCTTGGCCCGAAGCGCGTCGTGATCGCCGCCCGTCGCCGGGGCCGCCGCCGCGATCACGCTCCGGAGATACTCGGCCGCCTGCACCTCGGGATTGGGCTCGGCCGGGGCGGCGAACCGGCCCAAGGCCCAGGCGATCCCCTCGGTGGCATGCTTCTGGAAGGCGGGATCCTTCCAGGTGGCCTCGTTGTGGCCGAAGTTCGTGTAGAAGACCCGGCCCTTCCCGTAGTCGCGCACCCACGAAACCGGCACGTGCCACGGTTCCTTGGGGTTGCTCGCCGCCATGTCGATGCTCACGAGCACCCGCAGGTTGTCGGGCTTGAACCGCGGGTCGTATTGGTAGATCTCGTCCTTGAGGCGAAACCGCGGCGGATACATCGCCGCCACGCGGTGGCCGGGTTCGTGGTTCACGAAGCCGTGCTCGCCGCCCGCGTTCCACGGATGGCCGGCGAAGTGACCGCCGATCATCTCCACGTAGGCGTCGGACTGCTTCAGCGTGTCAGTCGCCGCGTGGAAGCCGACGAAGGTCTTGCCCGACTTGATCCAGTCGAGGAACCCCGTGAGATCGGGCAGCGGCAACTCGCCGGTCGTGCTCACGAACATCACGCCGTCGAACTCGCGGAGCGTTTCCGGCGCGAAGGCCTTGGCGAACTGCGCCGTGACGTTCTCCTTCCAGCCCGGATCCTCCCGCTTGCCTTCGGGCATCCGCAGGTAGTCGAGGTGGTACAGGCCGCCGTCACGGCCGAGTTGTTCGAGCACGCCTTCGGCCGTGCCGATCGACCCGTGGCGAAAGCCGAACGTCACGCTCACGACCAACAGCCGGGCGGGCTCCGCGGCGGCCGCCGTCGACATCGCCAGCAGGGCCACAACCGGCAGGAACCGCCAGATACGCAAGGCCATCGAAAGGTCTCCGGAGGGAAGGCCCGGTCGTCCCCGGGTGGAATGGGGCTAGCGGCCGCCGATGCACCACAGCGAATCGTGGGTCCGGAGGAAGATCCGGCCATCGACGCAGACGAGGGTGGCCACGGTCATCTCTTCGACGCTGCCGGTGCCGACGATCTCCGGCTCACCGGGGACGGCGGCGGGCGGTGCGAGCACCCAACTCGCGCCATCCTCGCGGGTCACGATCACCCGGCCCGCGGCGATCACCGGTGACGAGCTGTACGCGTTGCGGTTCTTCTCGAGCTCGACCTCCCAGCGGGTGGTGCCCGTGGCCGCATCGAGGCCCGCGACCCGGCCCTTGTCGGTGCAGACCACCACGCCACCGTCCTGGGCGGCGGGCGTGGGCACGTCGGCGCCGAGATCCTTTCGTACCCAGGCGACGTGCGAACCGGTCACGTCGCCCTTGCCACCGCGCCGGATCGCCGTGATCGTGTTGCCGCGGGCGTAGGGAGCGACGACGAGGTCACCCACGGCCACCGGCGATGCGATCGAACGAAAATATTTGTTGCCCTCGGGGTTCAGGCCGCCGACCCGCCAGAGCTCGCGGCCGTCGGCCGCGTCGTGGGCCGTGACGTGATCGGCCCCGAGCACGACGAGCATCTCCGCCGGCTCACCCTTGGCCGGGTCGCCGGCGAGCACCAGCGGCGTCGAGTAGCTCTGGGCAGCCTCCTCGGGGGCGCCGAGCATCCGGTCGTGCTTCCAGAGGAGCTCACCCGTCGCGCGGTCGAAGGCGACGAGATAGCTCGGGCCGCTCTGCATCACGGCCACCACCACGGCCTTCGAAGTGAGCACCGGCGACGTCCCGAGATCCCACCACAGCGTATCCTCGCCGAACCGCTCCTGGAGGTTCGCCTTCCAGACGACCTCGCCGCGGGCGATCTCGAGGCAGGCCAGCTCACCGCTCTTGAAGTAGACCCAGACGTGCTTGCCGTCGGTGACCGGCGACGGATTGCAACCGGTGGCCTTCTTGTGCTTGCCGGGCCGCTCGACGCCGAGCTCCCGCCGCCAGACCTCCTGGCCGCCGCGGTCGAGGCAGATCACCGCGTCCTTGCC
>CAXNGP010000001.1:0-32261 GCA_964201845.1 Pirellulales bacterium | reverse complement strand
CGCCGCCGGGCCCGCGCGGGCCACCACCACCGGGACGGCCGCCGCCCCCGGGGCCGCGGGAGCGCGGCGTGTAGGTCTCAGTCGAGGTGCGGCCGGAAGGATCGGTGAACGTGAACCGCGAGGAACCGTCCTTGGCGACGGTGTATTCGATCGAGCCCCGCCGGCCGCCGACCTCGTAGACCACCTTCCGCGTGTCGGCCGCGGGCGTCTCGAACCCCACGATGGTCGCTCCCCGGAGGGGCCCGAGCGCCTCGCGCACGCCCTGCGCCCGGGGCTGCGGGTCGACCTGCCCCTCCCGCTCCACCACCTCGCCGCGGAAGCCGCCGATCAGATACGGATACTGCTGCTGCGCGTGGTAGTGGTAGCCCCCCTGGCCGTCCTCGTGCCCGCCGAGGGCGTCGAGCGGCTGGACCGGTGAGCCGTCGGGCTCGGTCTCGCCATACACCGGGTAGCCATCGAGGGCGTAGGCGATCGGCATCCCCTTGCCCACGACCTTTTCGAGATGCACCGGCGCGACGTGGTAGTGGTAGTCGTCGGCCCGTCCGCAGTGGCCGCCATACTCGTCCAGCTCGCCGATCGCCAGCGCGTCCTCACCGCGGTTGTTGAGCGGGTTGAAAATCGGGATCCCGTTGACGGCCACCGCGATCGCGCCGCGGAGGAAGCGATCCTTCGTCGAGGCCGGCTCGGCCGCCCGGACGGGATGGAGCGGAATCTGCCACGCGTTGGCGCCCGTGTAGGGCTGCGGCAGCGGCACCTGCTGCTGCCAGTTGCGAATGCCCACCATCAGGGGATGGTCCGGAATCCCGTTCGACTCGACGTAGAACCAGTTCTCGTCGCGGCGGGTGGCGATCGCCCGACGCTTTTCGAATGGCGCGAAGGCGGCGCCGATGTCGATCCGCGGGTTCGCCGGCTTGCGGGCGGCGGCAAGGATGAAGGCTGTTGGTCGGGCCGCCGGCGCGACGTCGGCCGGCGCGGTGGTGGGTGCTCGCGACGCCTCCTCCTCGCCGCGATGGCGGTGCCAGGGATGGGCTTCGGCAAGGCGTCCGCCGCCGATGCCTGCCAGCACCGCGAGGCCCCACGTCAGTAACTGGGCCTGCGATCCACGTGCGAGGCCGTTCATGACGGCTCCTTGAGTACCGGCTTCCCGGGCTTATCCGGCTTGTCGGAGGTGGAGATCACGTCGGTCGTGCCCGCGAGGCCGAGCCGGTCGATCGCGGTGAGCACCCGGCCCACGCCGGTGTCGAGGTCCTCGGTGATCGTGGCCACGGTGGTGCGCCGGTCGTCGCGGCTGCCGAGCCGCTGCGCATCCTTCGCGAGCGTCGCCTCGAGCGCGTTCTCGGAGGCATGCAGCGCGTTCCACGAGAGCCGGATGAAGAACGGCTTGCCCGCTTCCTTGCTCTTGGCCATGAAGTCGTGGCCCGGCTCGGCCGGAGCAGCCTTCGTCCAGTGGAGGGCCGCCGGGCTGCGGCCGGTCTGGAGGCTGATCCGGGTCGGCGAGCAGACTGGCGCGGGGGGCTGGGCAGCCGGTCGGCTCGCGGGCCAGGCCGCCAGGCAGGCTGCGAGGCCGGTCATCGCCAGTCGTCGTGCGTGCATCGCCATCTCCAACTCGCTTCGCCGTTCAACGGGTGGGTCGCGGCGAAGTTGCGGGGCAGGCAATCGCCGCCACGGATTTCCGCGACCCCGCCGCGGCACGCCCTTTGCTCAGCTCACCCCCGTGCAACTTCGGCCACGTTGGCCGGTTCAAGCAGGAACAGGGCAAGGGCCAGCGATTTCCCAACTCGAACGATCATCCGGAGGACGCCATGAACGCCAGCAATCACACGGACCGATCGACGCACAATGCAACGCGCGATGCAAAATGCAACACTTCCCGGGCCGGCCGCCACCAGGGCGTCGGCCGTTCGCGACGGCTGTCGACGCCTGAGCGACTGGAGCCCCGCGCCCTGCTGGCCGTCGCACCGTTGCCCCTGCCCGTCCAATCGCTCGACGGCACCGGCAACAACCTGAACCACCCCGAGTGGGGCAGCACGGGCGAACCGTTCCTGCGCGTCTCTTCGGCGGCCTATGGCGACGGGCTCGCGAGCCTGTCGGGGGCGGATCGTCCCGGTGAGCGGCTGATCAGCAACCAGATCTTTGCGAGCCCGGCCGGCGGGATCACCAATGCCCGCGACATGAGCGGCTTTGTCTACGCGTGGGGCCAGTTTCTCGACCACGACCTGACCCTCTCGGATTCGGCCGTCCCCGCCGAACTGATCTCGATCAGCATTCCCGCGGGCGATCCCTGGTTCGACCCCACGGGCACCGGCACGAGGACGATGCCGAACCTGCGCACCGCCTACGACCCGGCCACGGGCACGACCACGCCCCGGCAGCAGGTGAACTCGCTGACGGCCTACATCGACGGTTCGCAGATCTACGGATCGGACCCGACGCGGGCGGCGGCGCTGCGGGAGTTTGCCGGTGGCCGACTCAAGACGAGCGCCGGCAACCTCCTGCCGTTCAACACGGCCGGCCTGCCCAACGCCACGATCGGCCTGACGCCCGATGCGGAGCTGTATCTGGCCGGCGACGTGCGGGCCAATGAAAACCCCCAGCTGCTGGCGTTGCAGACGCTGTTCGTGCGCGAGCACAACCGGATCGCCGCCGATGCCGCGGTCCGTAATCCCGGCTGGAGTGACGAGCAGATCTTCCAGCACGCCCGGCGGCTGGTGGTCGCCGAGTTGCAGGACATCACCTACACGGAGTTTCTGCCGGCGATCCTCGGCCAGGGCACCCCGGCGACGGTCGCGATGCAGTCGTACCGCGGCTATCGGCCAAACGTGGACGCCGGCATCAGCACCGAGTTTGCCACGGCGGCCTACCGGTTCGGTCACAGCCTCCTGGGCGACGAGGTGGGCTTCCTCGACAACCAAGGCAACGAGGTCCGCGACGCGCTGAGCCTCCGCGACGCCTTTTTCAACATCGATGTGGTGGCCGCGACGGGCATCGACCCGATCCTCAAGTATCTGGCGAGCGATCGGGCCCAGGAGATGGACGCCGTCGTGATCGACGACGTGCGAAACTTTCTGTTCGGCGCTCCCGGCCAAGGCGGATTCGACCTGGCCGCCCTCAACATCCAGCGCGGCCGCGACCACGGCCTGCCCGACTACAACACGGTGCGGGAGGCCTACGGCCTGCCCCGGGTGACCAGCTTCGCCCAGATTTCGGCCACCCCGGCCGTGCAGCAGGCGCTCGAGGCCACCTACGGCTCCGTCGACAAGGTCGACCTGTGGGTCGGCGGCCTGGCGGAGAAGCATCTGCCGGGCTCGAGCCTGGGGGCGACCTTCACCCGGATCATCGTGGACCAGTTCCGGCGGCTCCGCGACGGCGACCGTTACTGGTATCAGAACGTGCTGCCCGCCGCGGCGGTGCGGTCGATCCAGGCCACGACGCTCGCTGACGTGATCCGGCGCAACACCGGCCTCACGAACCTGCAGTCCGACGTGTTTCTGTTCCGGGCCTCCATCGGCGGCACGGTGTTCGGCGACCGCAACGGGGACGGGATTCGCCAGTCGATCGAGGCGGGCGTGGCCGCCGCGCTGGTCACGCTCGTCGACGCCACGGGGGCGACCGTCGCCAGCACGCGAACCGACGCCCGCGGTGGTTACAGCTTCGACCGGCTCGACCTGGGGTCGTACCGCGTGGTCGTGACGCCGGCCGGCGGCGCGGCGGTCACGAGCCGGATCGTGGGGCTGACAAAGGGCGGCGAAACCCGCGGCCTCGACGTGGGCCTCGCCGTCGCACCGCCCGTCGCGCCCAAGCCGCCGGTCGCCCCGAAGCCGCCGGCTGCCGGCCCGGGTGCCCGACCCGGGGCTCCGCTGCCACGGGCCGTCGCCTTCGCGGCACTCGCCGCCGGACTCCCATCGGCGGCCGCGGTGAACGCACCGACCACGGGCCCGCGGCGGTGAGCTCAGGCTGCTCGGCCGGATCGCAGGTGTCGCGCCCCTGGCCCGCCCCGGTGCTCAGTCGGCGTCGGGCCCGGGCAGCCGTCCCTTGGTCGTCAGTCGCACGCGGCAGAGAAGCGAGTCGGCCGTGATGAAGAGCGTCTGGCCGTCCTCGCCGAAGGCACAGTTGGCCGTGGCCTGTCCGGTCAAGAGCGAGCCGAGGTGCGTGCCATCGAGGGCGAACACGAGCACGCCGCCCGGCCCGGTCGCGAACAGGTTGCCCGCGGCGTCCACCTTCAGGCCGTCGGGGTGGCCGCGGCGGGTCTTCGCCAACGCGGTGGCATCGAAGAACACGCGGCCACCGGTCGTGGCGTCGGCGAGTGTTCCGTCGGCCGCCACGGCAAAGGCTTGCCAGATCGGGGCCGCAGGGTCGGACTGCGCCACGTAGAGCGTCTTCTCGTCGGGCGAGAGGGCGATCCCATTGGGGCGGGTCATGGTGTCGCACAGGAGCGTGAGCGTGCCGTCGGGCGCGAGCCGGTAGACGCCGCAGAAGTCGAGCTCGCGGCGCGGATCGTCCCAGCCCTTCGGCAGGCCGTAGGGCGGGTCGGTGAAATAGATCGCGCCCGAGGAGTGGACGACCGCGTCGTTGGGGCTGTTGAGCCGCTTGCCCCGGTAGGAGTCGGCGAGCGTCTTCTTGCCCCCGCCGGGCTCGAGCCGCGACACGCGCCGATCGCCGTGCTCGCAGCAGATGAGCCGGCCTTCGCGATCGAGCGTGAGTCCATTGGAGCCCCGCTCGTTGCCGTAGCCGGCCGGACCGGTGAAGCCGGCGGGCTCCATGAAGATGTCGAGACCCTGGCCCGGCTGCCAGCGGTGGATGCGGTTGTGCGGGATGTCGGAGAAGAGCAGGCTGCCGGCGGGCAGCCCCGTGCGGTCGCTCGACACCCAGACCGGGCCTTCGCTCCAGGCGAAGCCCGAGGCGAGGACCTCGATCACGGCGCCCGGCGGCACGAGCGCGTCGAAACGGGGGTCGAGCCGCTCGATCGAGCCCACTGTGGGGAGCAGGTCGGGGCCGGGCTCGGCGGCGGGCGCAGCCGGCGTCGCCAGGAGGACGCCGGCGAGAGCGGCCGCGAGCGAGGTGGCGTGAGGCAGGCAAGATGAGGCCATGATGCGGACTCCGAAGCGGATGCACTGAGCTGAGCGGATGCACTGAGCCGAGCGGATGTGAACGAATCGAACGGAGTCTACCGCAGGTCGACCGCGTCTTCATGCTGCCGTGGGCCGCTCGTGCCGGTCGCGAACAGGATCGTCACGGCGGCCATACCGAGGCCGAACAGCAGGATCAGGGCGAGGGCGATGCCCATGGCACAGCCCGCGCGACCGTCGTCGGCGGTCAGCGCGGCGAGGTGAGCCCGATCGGCTTCCGTGCCCTCGGTCGCGTCGAGCGTGGCGTGCTGCTGGTGCCGGTTCACCGACCCGTCGAGGGCCAGGAGAAAACTCCGCGCGTACCGGAAGAAGAGGATCGGAAAAGCTACGGCTCCGACCAGGCAGGCGGTGAGCGCCGTCTCATGGGACGTGCCCACGACCAGCACGAGCAACGCATAGAGTGCGCCGGTGACGATACCGTGACCCCGTAGTTGATGTAGATGGAGCCCAGGTAGAAGCCCTGCTCACGAAGGAACGACGCGGCGCAGGCCCGGCAGGCGTCGTGCATCCGGAACCAGCCGCGAAAGAGCGGTCCCGCGCCGCAGGCCGGGCAGCGCAACAATCCGCCTCGGGCAAAGGCCGTGAGGCGGGATGAACCGGGGAGGGGGCGGCCGCTGGAATGGGTGCTCATCGTTCATTCAGCGTACGAGGGATCGGCGCCGCGCGCGTCGAAACTGGCAACGTGAACGCCACCCGCCGCAGCGGCGCACGCGTTGAAGCGGTTCCTCGGGCGGGTTAGACTCTCGTCGCCGGGGAAAACCGCTTGTCTTGCCGGAGTACACCGCTATGGAAGCGTCCTTAAAAAATATCCGTCTGTTGGGCCTCGCGACGGCCGCCCTGGTGGCGGTCGCAGCCTCGGGTTGCGGCTCGCGTGACGGGGCTGGTGGTGGCGGCGGCGCTGGGGCCGGGACTGCCAAGTCCCTGCCGCCGGTCAAGGTGATCGCGTTCGACGAATCGGCGGCGGTGCTGCAGGGGATCGCCGATGGCACGGTCGTGGGCACGATCGTCCAGAACCCGTTTCAGTACGGTGCCAAGAGCATCCAGACGCTGCACGCCATCAAGGAAGGCAAGGCCGACGCGGTCCCGGAGAGCAAGTTCATCAATATCCCGGCCCGGGTGGTGCTGGCCGATGATTCCCGCAAGGAGTTCGCCGGGGCCGAGGTGGTGCCGGTGGCCGTGTTTCGGGAGGAGCTCAAGAAGCTGCTCGCCGGGGGCGGCGCCGCCGCGGCGGGCGAGGGGCCTGAATACGCCTTCATCACCAACGGCGTGGCCGACTTCTGGACGATCGGCAAGGCGGGCGCCGAGAAGGCCGCGGCCGACCTGGGCGTGAGAGCGACCGTGATCATGCCCAGTTCGATCACCGACCAGACCCGCAAAATCGAGGACCTGCTCACGCGGGGCACGGCCGGGATCGCCATCAGCCCGATCAATCCGGCCAATCAGGGTGAGGTGCTTGCCAAGGCGGCCGCCGCCACGAATCTCGTCACCCACGACAGCGACGCGCCCGATTCGCCCCGCAAGGTCTACATCGGGATGGACAACTACGAGGCCGGACTGATCTGCGGCAAGCTCGTCCGCGACGCCCTGCCCGCCGGCGGCAAGGTGATGCTCTTCATCGGGCGGCTCGACCAGGACAACTCCCAGCGGCGCCGCCAGGGCTGCATCGACGGGATTCTCGGCCGTGACCCCGATCCCGCCCGCCGCGATGATCCCGGCGCGGTGATCACGAGCGACGACGGCAAGTACGAGATCCTCGGCACGATGACCGACCAGTTCGACCGGGCCAAGGCCAAGGCCAATGCCGAGGACGTGCTGTTGCGGCATCCCGACGTGGCGGCGATGGTCGGCCTCTTCGAATACAACCCGCCCCTGATCCTCGAGGCGCTCGAGCGGGCCGGGCGGCTCGTTCGACCGGCGGCCAAGTGAACGCAGCCGAGGTTCCGCTCGTCGAGGTCCCGCTCGTCGAAGTGAGGGGGATCTCGAAGCGGTTTCCGGGCGTGCGGGCCCTCGACGACGTGTCGCTCCGTGTGGGGCAGGCCGAGGTGCTCGCCCTGATCGGTGAGAACGGGGCGGGGAAGTCGACGCTCCTCAAGATCCTGGCGGGCGTGCAGCCGCCCGACGCGGGGGAGATCCTCGTGGCCGGCCGGCCGGTGCGATTTCGCGGCGTGGAAGACGCCCTGGAGGCGGGGATCGCCCTCATCCACCAGGAGTTGAACCTCGCCGACAACCTCGACGTCGCCGGCAACATCTTCCTGGGCCGGGAGCCACGGCGGCTGGGGCTGCTCGATCTCGCCACGATGCGCCGGGAGGCGGCCGAATGGCTGGCGATGGTGGGCCTCGATCTCGATCCGGCGACGCCGCTGGCCGAGCTGCCGATCGGCCGCCAACAACTCGTCGAGATCGCCAAGGCGCTTTCCACGCGGGCGCGGCTCTTGATCATGGACGAGCCGACGAGTTCCCTCTCTGCCCGGGAGACGGAGACGCTCTTCCGGGTCGTCAAGGAGCTGCGCCGGCGGGGGGTGAGCGTGATCTGGATCTCGCATCGGTTGGGCGAGGTCAAGGAGCTCGCCGATCGCGTGGTCGTTCTCCGCGACGGGCGAAATGCCGGCGAGATCGCCGATCGCGCCGGAATCGAGCACGACCGGATGATCCGGATGATGGTGGGCCGCGACATCGACCGGCTCGCCCGCCGGCCGAGCCATCGTCCGGGCGACGTGATGCTCGCCGCCCGGGATCTGCGGACGCCCGCCCACCCGAAACATCCGATCTCGTTCGAGGTGCGGTCCGGCGAGATCGTCGGCATCGCGGGGCTCGTCGGGGCCGGCCGGACGGAGCTGTTGACGACGCTGTTCGGGGTCACTCCCGCGGTGGGTGGGAGCATCGCTGTGGCGGGGCGGCCGGTGACGCCGCGGACGCCGATCGAGGCGATCTCGGCCGGCCTCGCGCTCGTGCCGGAAGACCGCAAGCAGCAGGGCCTCGTGCTCGAGATGGCCGTACGGGAGAACATGTCGCTGGTGTCCTTGTGGCCCGAGAGCCGGGCGGGGTTCGTCGACTTCGCCCGGGAACGGCGGCTGTCCACCGAGATGATTCCGGCGCTGGCGATCAAGACCCCCGGCGACCGGCAGGCGGTGCAGTTTCTTTCCGGCGGCAACCAGCAGAAGGTGGTGCTCGCCAAGTGGCTGGCGATGAAGCCGAAGGTGCTCTTGCTCGACGAGCCGACGCGGGGCATCGACGTGGGCGCCAAGGCGGAGATCTACGACCTCGTTCACCGGCTCGCCGGCGAAGGCCTGGCGGTGCTCTTCGTGTCGAGCGAGATGGAGGAGATCCTGTCGCTCGCCGACCGGGCTCTGGTGATGCACGAGGGGCGGCTTGCCGGCGGGCTCTCCCGTGACGAACTCAGCGAAGAGAACGTGATGCAGTTGGCGGCCGGGGGTGCCGCGGGGAGGATGAGCGCATGAGCGAGCAGGCGATGGCGAACGATCGAGGGCCGGCGATCTGCCGAGCCCTCCGGGGTATCGTGTCGCCCAAGATCCTGGGCATCATCGGCCTCTTGGCGGTCGTCTGCCTCTACACGGCGTTGGCCAGCGACAACTTCCTGAAAGTGGGCAACCTCGAGAACATCGTCCATCGCACGGCGCTGTTCGGCATCCTCTCGATCGGGGTTGCCTTCGTCATCATCACCGGCGGCATCGACCTCTCGATCGGCTCGGTCGTGTGCCTGGTGGGCGTGCTGCTCCCCTGGCTGCTCGTGCAGCA
Source organism: Pirellulales bacterium (assembly GCA_964201845.1). Classification (GTDB taxonomy): domain Bacteria; phylum Planctomycetota; class Planctomycetia; order Pirellulales; family UBA1268; genus QWPN01. Next base: position 23,379 of record CAXNGP010000001.1, on the reverse strand, counting down.
CGGTTGGAGCGTGCCCGCCGGCGTGGGGTTCGTGCTCCTGCTCGGGGCGGCGATCGGCCTCGTGCACGGGTTGCTCGTGACGAGGCTCGGGCTGCAGCCGTTCGTGGTCACGCTCTGCGGCCTCCTGATCTACCGGGGCGTGGCCCGCGGGCTCACGCAGGACCAGTCGCAAGGCTTCGGCACGGCCTACAAGGGGCTGCGGTCGCTGGCCACCGCGCGGTTTCCGATCTTCGGGGAAGGGGGCTTCGAGCTGCCCGCCACCACGCTGATCTTCCTCGTGATCGCGGTGTTGGCGGCGGTGTTTCTCAATCGCACCGTCTGGGGCCGGTATCTGTTGGCGCTCGGCCGCAACGAGCAGGCGGCCCGCTACTCCGGGATCGACACCGGGCGAATGAAGCTCTTGGCCTATGTGATCTCGAGCACGCTGGCGGCGCTCGGGGGGATGCTGTTCGTGCTCGACATCAACGCCGCCCAGCCCAGCGACTTCGGCAACTTCTACGAGCTCTACGCGATCGCGGCGGCCGTGCTCGGCGGCTGCTCGCTCCGGGGTGGCGAGGGCTCGATCCTCGGGCTGCTCGTCGGCTCGGCCCTGATGGTCGTGCTCAACAACATGATCAATCTCGCCCATCCGCAGTATCAAAACGTGGAGTTCGCGATCATCGGCGGTGTGATCCTGGCCGGGGTGATCGCCGACGAGCTGGTGCGCCGGGCGGCGCGACGGCGTCCGGCCGCATGAGTCAGCCCCCCCGGTTTGGGCCGGCGACGGCTACGTTTCTGGTCGTCTCGAGCATGATCGGGACGGGCGTGCTCACAACCAGCGGCTTCACGGTAACGCTCGTTGGCAGCAACCAGTTGATGCTCATCCTCTGGGTGGTGGGCGGGATCCTGGCGGTGTGCGGGGCGCTGTCGCTCGCCGAGCTCGCCGCGATGCTGCCGGAGAGCGGAGGCGACTACGTGTTCCTGCGGGAGGCCTATGGGCCGCTGGCGGGGTTTCTGTCGGGCTGGGTCTCGTTCCTGATCGGCTTCGGCGGACCGATCGCGGCCTCGGCGGCGGCGGCGGGGAAGTATCTGCTCGCGCCCGCAGGTTTCGAGGCGACTGCGGGCCGTCAAGCAGAACTCGCGGTCGCGACGACCGTGATTCTCGGCTTGTCCCTGGTCCACTGCCTCGGCCGCCGTGCGACGATCCGCACCCAGGTGGGCATGACCCTGGTGAAGCTCGCGACTCTTACGGGCCTCGCGGTCGCCGGGCTGGCCGCCGGGGCCGGCCGGTGGGGCAACCTCGTCGATCGGCCGCCACTGTCGCCCGACCTGGCCGTAGCGATGGCCTCGTCGCTCGTCTATGTGTCGTATGCCTACACGGGCTGGAACGCCGCCGGCTACGTGGCCGGCGAGGTGGCCGAGCCGCAGCGGTGGCTGCCCCGGGCGATCCTCCTGGGAACCGGAATCGTGACGGCCCTCTACCTCATGCTCAATGTCACCTATGCCCTGGCGTTGACTGCGGCCGAGATCCGCGGAATCGTCGCCGAGCGCGGGCTCGACGCCGTGGCCCCGATCGCCCAGCTCGCCGCCGAGCGGCTCTTCGGGCCGTGGATCGCTGCACCGCTGTCGGTGGCCGTGGGCCTCACGCTGCTGGCGTCAGTGAGCGCTTACGTGTTGACCGGGCCGCGGGTGGCCGCCGCGATGGCCGTGGCCGGGCATTTTCCCGCGGCGGCCGGCCGGGTGTCGTCGGAAGGCGCCCCCGTCGTGGCCACGGCCTTGCAGGCGGGCTGGGCGCTCGTGCTTCTCTGGACCGCGTCGTTCGAGGCGATCCTGCTCTACGCGGGTGTGGGGCTGGCGATCTTCTCGATGCTCACGGTCGCGGCGGTGTTCGTGCTGCGGGTGCGGCGGCCGGATCTGCCGCGGCCGTTTCGGGTGCCGGGCTACCCGGTCGTGCCGGCGGTGTATCTGCTCGGGACAGGGATCCTGACGGCAGCGGTCGCCTGGGAGCGGCCCGTGGTGGCGGCATTGTCGCTGGCGACGATCATCGTGGGCCTCCCGGCCGCGTGGCTCTGGGGCCGTTTTGCATCACCCCTGAAAAACGGATCCACTCCCGGACCGATGGGACGGCGTCCAGCTCCTTGAGCCCGCGAGCTGACCTGATCGATCCGGATCTGGAGTACCTGCGCGGCGAGATCGGAATCTGACCACCGCCCCAAACTCGCTCATGAGCACTGGTGCAAAACCTGGGGAGGCAGCGGTGCCAGATTCGGCGCGCGACCGAGCGACTTCCGCCACCACGGCGGGTTTTTTCGCGACACGATCGTTTTGTCAGGAAACAGACACGCGAACTTCCGGATGCAGGCCCGTTGCCCCCACGCCACCGACCAACGGTGCCATGGCGAACCCTACAATACCCCAACAGATCGCTAACATCGGGCAATTCCGATGGGGACCGATGGGGAGTTGTTCAGTTTACTCGGGAGCTTTTGCGCGAACCGCATCTGACGAGCGTGCCGCATCGTGCGTGGTTTGGTTTCTCGTTCGAGATGCCCCCAGCGACGACGGTAGTTTATGAGGCTCGTGAGACGAACCACACGCTCGTGATCGGGACTGCAGCAGCAGTCGACGTGAAGTGGATTCATCGAGGCCGCGACAGGCTTTACCGTCACGGACTCGATCAGGTCGCCTTCTTTGCCTCCGATAACGAAGCCCACACGCGCGTTATCCGCTCAGGAGAGGTTCCGTCGAGTTCGTATCTCTTGAAAATACCAAGATGGCAGTTGATCGATCTTGCCGGATCGGATGAGGCGGATATCCCAAGCGATTACCCGCATCTCCTGCCTCGCGAAGATGCGGTGCTCAGAGACTGCATGGTGCGGCTCGCCTCAACGACAGGCTGTGGAGTGACGAACGATATGGGTTCCAAGATCGCGGCTCGTGCACTGATCTTGCGACTCATCGAACTCCTCGGTGGGTATGCGCCGGACTGGCATGAAGACAGCAGCGTCTTTCCACTCCTAGCCATGAATCGGATCGTTGAATACATCGACTCTCACATGCATCGTCATATCGGCCTCGTGGAAATCGCTTCGCTCGTAGGCCTTTCGCCAAGCCAGTGTGCCAGAAAGTTCCGACGCACCGAGGGGCTGAGCCTCGAACGGTTCGTCAATCGCCGACGGCTGGTAAAAGCGTTGGAATTGCTCAGGAACAGTTCGACACCGCTGTCGCTCGTAGCACTTGATCTCGGATTCTGTTCACAGAGCCACTTCACGCGGTTGTTCAGTAGCCAGACCGGAATGACACCCGCGAAGTACCGGAAGCAGTTCAAGCCGATTGTGGGCTGATACCCGTCGCCTGCACGCCGCTTTTGCTCCCACGTGTGGCTTAGGGTGCACGAAGCCAGACAGCGAAGCCCAGTCCCGCAACTTTCACTTCAACGCTTTGGCGCGAGACATTCTGTGCAGCAACTCCTCGTCCGGCACGGTGCTGTCGTCCGGCTTATCCGGCTGGGCATCCTCGCGGTACTCCATCAGCCGTAGGATCGAGGCAATATGGCGGTATGCCTTGACCCCGCCCACCGCCAAGTTCTTCTCGATGGTGTGCGTCCACATCCGTAGCAGACCTTCGGTGCCGCCGAACTGCTGCACGAGGTCGAGATAGACCCGCTCGACGCTCCTGCCGGTGCGCTGGTTCTTGGCGCTGGTGAGGTACTGGTGGAACTGCCGCTTGGTCAATAAGCCGCGTTCCCGCGGCCTGCGGAGTTGCCCGCCTTGGTTGTGGCAGAGGCGGCACTGCCGCATCCGGGCTTCGCCTCCGCGACGGCGAAGGCGGAATCGTTCCAGCGGGTGCTGCAATAAGCAGGACACACAGCGCCTTACGGGCGAGGACTCGGCCTGAACAGACGGTAAAGCCGCCTTGTTGGCAGTGGAGCGGAGGTTTTCGTTTCTCACATGCGCGTTCGTGAACGGCTGCAGATAACTGACCATCCTCTTGGTTTATGGGGTGCGTGTGCCACGAGCGTGCACCACTCGCCACGGACAGCCTGCGGCGGGCCGTTGGAGTGCGATGGGCTGTCCGTTTCATGCCAGCCCAACTCATGGAATTGAAGGGGCATGGGTCGATCGAAACCACGTTGCGGAATTACGTCGATGCCAACGCGCAACGTACGAACGACGCGATCTGGCAGGCCTACCACCGGGAGCAGGAACGGCTGCCGTGCACGTTTTCTGACTTTTCTCCTGACCCGGCGCCTCCGGGGCTGCCGAAGCCACCCTCTGCCAACCGACGGTCCGTGCTGGAAATCACGGAACCAAATCAAACTAGGCCCGGTGTGATTCGAACACACGACCAAGGGATTATGAGTCCCCTGCTCTAACCACTGAGCTACGGGCCCGACGGGGATTCGTTGTACGTCCCGCGGAAGAGACGGGCTAGCGGCGATCGTTGAGCTTGGCCAGCAGACGCAGTATTTCCAGATACAGCCAGACCAGCGTCACCATCAGGGCGAAGGCCCCGTACCACTCGAGATATTTCGGCGCCCCACGGGCCGCGGCCTGCTCGATGAAGTCGAAGTCGAGGACGAGGTTCAAGGCGGCGATCGACACCACCACCACGCTGAATCCGATGCCAATCATGCCGCTGCCGAACAGCGACGAGAAGAGCGGGAAACCAAACAGGCCGGCGATGAAGGTGACGAGATAGAGCAGGGCGATCCCGCCGGTGGCAGCGACGATCCCGAGCTTGAAGTTTTCCGTGGCTCGGATCAGCCCCGATTGGTAGGCGAGGAGCAGGCAGGCGAGCGTGCCAAACGTGCCCCCCACCGCCTGGATCACGATCCCCGGATACTGGGCCTCGAAGCCCGCCGAGACGCCCCCGAGGAACAAGCCCTCGGCCAGGGCATAGACCGGGGCGAGCGCCGGCGCCCAGGCGTGCTTGAAGCAGATGACCAGCGCCGCGACCAGGCCCACGATCGCCCCGCCAAACACCCAGGGGGCGACCGAGCCGATCGCCGCCGAGGGGTCGGCTTCGACGAGCCGGAAGGTCCGCGACCAGGTGAAGCAGGCCGAGCCGAGCGCCAGCACCAGGAGAAAGAACGTCTTCTGGGCGGTGCCGTTGATCGTCATCGCGTCGGCCGGGGCGGCCGTCGCGTCCTGCCTGTAGACGCCGAAGTTCTCGAACGTGTTGGCGTTGAGCGTGGGGTTGCCGGTACGCATGGGGAACTCCGGGAAAAAGGAGGCAGGCGAGGGATCGGCTGGCTGATCGGCAGACTACCACCGCGATGAGGGGTGGGGGAATGCCGCTCGTGAGGTACTCGCCGAGCGGGCCTGGCCGTGGCTTCTGGGTCAGTCGGCGGGCTTCGCCGGGGCGTTGCCCACCCGCTTGAGCAGGCCGAACAGGTCACTGTCGGTGGTCAGGATCATCGTCGTGTCGCCGCCGAGCGTGGCCTTGTAGGTGTCGAGCGTCTTGAGAAAGCCGTAGAAGTCGGCGGCGGCGGGGCTCGAGCCGTAGGCGGACGCGTAGATCTCCGAAGCCATCGCGTCGGCCGTGCCTCGCACCTCCTGGACCTTGCGGTAGGCCTCCGACTGGATCCGCTGCAGATCCCGATCCTTGCGACCCTCGATCTTGGCCGCCTCGCCGGCACCCTCCGAGCGGAACCGCTCGGCGATCTGCAGCCGCTCCGACATCATCCGGTCGTAAATCTTGCCGATCACGCCCTCCTTGTAGTTGACCCGCTTGACGCGGACGTCGAGCAGCTCGATTCCCCAGATGCCCACCTTGGGCGCGGCCGCGCGGAGGATCTCTCGCTCGAGTTCCTTGCGGCCGAACCGGATCGGGGGCAGCCGGCCCACGAGTTCACCGGCCTCTCCGAGGGCCGCGTCCCGCTCGGGCTGGCGATCCTTGTCGGACCGGATGATCTCGATCAGGTCATGTCGGGCGACGACGTTGCGGGTCTCGCTGCCGATGATGTCGTCGATCCGCGAGAGGGCGCTCCGCTCGTCCCGCAGGCTCTGGAAGTAGACCAGCGGGTCGATGATCCGCCAGCGGGAGAACGTGTCGACCACCACGTAGAGCTTGTCGCTGGTGGTCATCTCGGCCGGGGGCCCGTCCCACTCGAGGATCCGCTTCTCGAACCGATTGGCCGTCTGGATGAACGGGATCTTGAAGTGCAAGCCGGGACCGGCACCGTCTCCCTTGTTGGAGTTGATCGGCTCCCCCACCGGCCGGCCGAACTGCGTGATCACCACCTGTTCCCGCTGGTCCACCGTGTAGGCGCTCCCGAACATCACGATCCCGGCCAGCACGAGCAGGGCGACGCCGAACGGTGAAAACAACAAATCCGCCAGCCGCCGCAGGAAGGCCAGAAGCGGGTGATTGATCGGCAGCGGGCTCACGGGGCGGGCCTCCGGGCCGCGGCGGGCGGCAGGTTCATCAGCGGGAGGAACTGGCGGGCATCCTCGTCGATCACGACCGTTCCGCCGAGCTTGGGCAGCAGCTCCCCCATGGTCTCGAGATACAGCCGCCGGCGGGTCACGTCGGGGGCCCGCTCATACTGCCCGAGCAGCGCCTTGAACCGCGTGGCGTCGCCCTCGGCCTCGTTGACGCGGCGGATCGCGTAGCCCTCGGCGTCGCTCAGGAGCCGCTGGGCCTCGCCGCTGGCCCGGGGCACCACCTTGTTGTATTCACCGTTGGCCTGGTTGATCATCTGCTCCCGCTCCTGCTGGGCCCGGTTGACCTCGTCGAAGGAGGCCTGCACGGCGGCGGGAGGCTGCACGCTCTTGAGTTGCACCTGCTGGACCCGCAGGCCCATGTCCAGTTCGTGGACGAGCGCCGTGAGCCTGGCGATCGCGTCGTTCTCGATACCCTGCCGTCCGACCGTGAGCACCTCGTCCACGGTCCGGTCGCCCACCACTTCCCGCACCACGCTCTCGGAGAGATCGCGAAGGGTGTCGGCCGGGTCCCGCATGTTGAACAGGTAGGCCTCGGGGTCGCTGATCTCGTACTGCACCACCCACTCCACATGGGCGGCGTTGAGGTCGCCGGTCACCATGTCGCTTTCGCGGACGGGATCCGTGGCCGGTTGATACCGATCGGTGGCGTTGGGCGTGCCGAAGCCGAACTCCATCTTCAGCTGCCGCTTGACCGGCACGATCGTGACGGTGTCGATGCCGAAGGGAAGCTTGAATCGCAGGCCCGGGCCGACCGTGCCGACGAAGCGGCCGAACCGCTGGATCACCCCCACGCTCTCGGGGCCCACCGTGTAGATCCCGCGGGCCAGGCCGGCGGCCAGCAACGCGAGCAGAGCCAAGACACCGATCCAGCGGGGATCAATCGCGGGGGCGGCGGGCAAGCCGGGACGGCGGTCGGTCACGTGGTGGTTCCGGGGCGGGCGGGATCGTCGTCGGGCGGCTCCGCATCAAACTGTAGTAGCTCGCCGGACACGGGTTGTCGAATTGCCGGGAGCGGTTTGCGGGGCGGCCCCGGTTCGTGTCACACTACCGCCGGTTTTGCCCACTCGTGACGTCCAAAAAGCCCGGAGATTCCGCATGAACCGCCTGCTGAGCCCGCTGTTGGTCGCCCTGATGCTCGCCCACGTCGCCGCCCGTCCGCTGTGGGCAGATGACCCGTGGCTCCAGGTGCCGGGGGCGGCCGGGCCGGGGCAGGGCAAGCACGTCGTGCTCGTCAGCGGTGACGAGGAGTACCGGAGCGAGGAGGCGCTCACGCAATTGGCGAAGATCCTGGCGACCCACCACGGCTTCACCTGCACCGTCTTGTATGCGATCGACCCCAAGACCGGCGAGATCAGCCCCAACACGGGCAACAACATCCCGGGCCTCGAGGCGCTCGCGAAGGCCGACTTGATGGTGATCGCCACGCGGTTCCGCAATCTGCCCGACGAGCAGATGAAGCACATCGACGACTACCTCCGGGCCGGCAAGCCCGTGATCGGGATGCGGACGGCCACTCACGCCTTCAACATCCCGAAGGATCGCACCTACGCCCACTACGGCAACGGGTATGGCGGCGAGAAGAAGGAGTGGGTCGACGGCTTCGGCCGGCTCGTGCTCGGGGAGAAGTGGATCAGCCATCACGGCCATCACGGCAAGGAGAGCACCCGTGGGCTGATCGCGCCCGACGCCAAGGATCACCCGATCCTGCGGGGCATCGCCGACGGCGACATCTGGGGGCCGACCGACGTGTACGGTGTCCGCCCGCCATTGCCGGGCGACTCGAAGCCGCTGGTGCTCGGGCAGGTGCTCACCGGGATGACGCCCGACTCCGCGCCCGTGGAGGGCAAGAAGAACGACCCGATGATGCCGGTGGCTTGGACGAAGACCTACGCGGTCGACGGCGGCCCGAGCGGCCGGGTGTTCACGACCACGATGGGCTCGTCGACCGACATGGTGGCCGAGGGCACGCGGCGGATGCTCGTCAACGCCTGCTACTGGGCCGTGGGCCTCGACGACAAGATTCCCTCGAAATCCTGCGTCGACGTGGTGGGCACGTTCGAGCCGACGCCGTTCGGGTTCAACGGGGCGCGGAAGGGCCTCAAGCCCGGGGCGCTGTAGGCGCCTCCGGTTTCGTGCGTGTGGCTCAGGCCACGTGGAACGGCGCCGAGACCCCGAATACCCCTTGGCCCGCGGCATTGACCGCGGCGACCCGGAACTCGTATGCGTGGCCGAGTGCCAGACCGCTGACGGTCGTCTGGCTCACGCCTCCCGGCACCGAGTTCCGCACGGCGATCCACCGCTGCGTGCCTGCGATCCGGTACTCGAGCAGATAGCGGCTCACCGGTCCGCCGGCATTGGCGGCCGCCGGCTGCCAGGCGAGCACCACCGACGTGCGGCGGGCCGTCCGCACCACCTCGAGCGGCGTCACCAGCGGGGGCGCGGCGGGAACCATGCCCACGCTGCGTCCGAAGCCCCAGCGGAGCGCCACGCTGGTCGTGGCCGTGGCCCCGTTACTCGTCGCCCGCACTGCGCCGGTCGAGGCGATTGACAGGGTGTAGATTCCGACTGGATTGACGCGAGTCACGGGGAGCGAGAGCACGTACGAATCCCGTGATCCGGTGAGCCTCGCGCCCTGCAGCGACAGCGGCTGGCCGTTGAGTTCCAGCCGCAACGCCGCCAGCACGAGGCCGGTGACGGGTGTCGTGAACCGCAGCGGCACGTGGCGGAACTGCGATCTCGCGTCGCGAACGACCGCGGGATCGATTCCGAACAGGCCGCTGGCGACGAACCGGACCGCCGCGTCCACGACCACCGCGTGTCGGCCGGCGAGCCCCGCCGGAGGCGGCGGCAGCGTCGTGGCCAGCGGATTGCCGGCGGCGTTGCGGAGCAAGCCGTTGGCCGACACCGCGACCACGTCGAGGTCGCCGCTCACGTCACCTGGTTGGGCGACGTAGACGCCGCGGGCCGTCAGGCCGAGGGCATCGACGGCGAGCGAAACGTGGCGACCGGTGTCAAGCAGGACGGTCAGGCTGGCGCCGGGCGTGACGGGCTCGGAGAAATCGGCCTCCAGAACGATCGCGTCGCCGATACCCAGCCGCGCGGTTGCCGGCGAAGCCCGGAAGCCGGCGATCAACGGCGCCACGGTGTCGACCGGGATCGCGACCGCCGCCGGGGCCGGGTTGCGGTTGCCGGCGATGTCAGTGAGCGCACCGGGCGGGACGGTGACCGTGGCGGTTCCCCGGAAATCGGCCGCGGGTAGGAAGGTGGCGGTGAACGCGGTGCCCGCGCCCGTCAGATTCACGAGGGTCCCGCCGGCCACCTCGATGGCTGCCAGGCCGAAGGCGGCAGCCGGTTCGCTGAGGCTCAGCAAGACCGTCGCCGCAGCACCACTGACGAGCGGCGCCGGCCCCGCCCAACTCACCGCGATGGTGGGCGCGAGGTTGTCGATGGGAAACTCGAGTACCGCCGCCTCGTTGGGCTGGCCTACGAGGTCGGTGAACGCGCCGGCAGCCACGGCAATCCACCCCAGGCCCTCGAAACCCGCGGTGGGAGTGAACGTCGCAGTGAAGGTCGTGCCCCCCCCCGGCGAACGCCAAAAGCGTCCCGCCCGAGACGGCCACGCCACCGGGACCGAACGTCGTACCGACTTCGCTGAGCGTGAACGTGACCGTCGTGACCGTGCCGGCCAGCAGCGTGCCCGACCCCGACCGGGTGATCGCGAGCGTCGGCGGTGCCACGTCGACGGGGAACGACAGCGACGCCGGCTGATTGGGGTTGCCCAGCCCGGTCGTGAATCTGCCGCCCGCGACCGCGATCGTGGCCAGGCCCTGGAATCCAGGTGCCGGCGTGAACGAGGCCGTATAGAGGCTGCCCGTGCCGGCGAATCCCGACAGCGAGCCTCCGGTGACGCCTATGTCCGCCGCAGTGAAGGTGGTGGTCGCGACGCTCGCGGCGAACGTGATCGTAACCGCAGCGCCGAGCGTGACTGTTCCGCTCCCCGATCGCGAGATCGTCAGCGTGGGCGCGACCGTGTCGACCGTGAACGCGATCGTGTTGCCCGCCGCGTTGTCGTTGCCGGCAAGGTCGGTGAAGCCGCCCGCAGCCACCCCGATCGTGGCGGCTCCCTGGTAGCCGGCCGCGGGCGTGAATGTGGCGGCATACGCGGTTCCCGAGCCCGTCAGCCCGGCCAGGCTGCCGCCCGTGACGGTCACGCTTGCGAGGCTGAAACTGACTGCCGGTTCGCTTAGTGCGAAGCTCACCGCGGCGGTCGAGCCGACCAGCAGCGTGCTCCCTGCGGTGGTCGCCACGGTCACGGTCGGGACGACCGTGTCGACGGCGATGTCGAGGGCGGCCGCCTCGTTCGGCTGGCCGGCGCCGTTGGTGAAGGCCCCAGCGCCGATCGCGATCGTGGCCACGCCCTCGAAGCCTCCCGCCGGCGTGAAGGTCGCTGTGTAGGTGGTTCCGGAGCCCGCGAACCCGGAGAGTGTGCCGCCGGTCGCCGTCACCATCCCGCCGGTGAACGTGCTGACGGCCTCGCTGACGGTGAACATGACCGTGGCCGACCCGCCGGCCGTGAGTGTGCCACCGGCATCACTCGTGATGGCAACGGTGGTGGGCACGACGTCGGTGGGGTTCGTGCCGTAGACGTCGAGCGACCAGGAATCGAGCGTGCCGAGGTCGGCGGCGCTGAGATCACGAACGGTGAGCGTCCACGTGCCGGCCGACGATTCGCCCCAGTGGCGCGCCGAGGTGAACTTCCAACTGCCGTAGTCGGCGTTGGAGTCGCCGCGCTGCTCGGCCAGCACCGACTGCGTGCCCGTCGGCGATGTCAGCACCACTTCGAGGTCGCCCCGGTAGGAATGCGTGGCCGAGAACGTCACCTCGACCCATTCCGTCGCGAGGTCGGCCGACATGGTGAAGGACGTGCTGACACCGGTCGGATTATTGTCCGGGATCGCCAGGCCGACCGTTCGAGTGCCCGAAGAAGCCCGGACCTCCGCTCCGACGTCCGTCCATGTTTGGGACAGGGCCACGGCAGCCGCCGCATCGACGGCGCCGAAGCCGTACTTGTGGTTCACCCAGCGGCCGGAGCCGTTCTGCACCCAGTCGGCGTCGGTGGGATCGTTTCGCCGGGCCGACTCGACGAGCACGTGCTGAACGTCGCGCCAGCCGAGGTTCGGGTTGGCCTCGAGCATCAGCGCCACGACGCCGGAGACGAGGGGCGCAGCGGAGGAGGTGCCGCCGAACGTGTTGGTGTAGTCACCACCTCCTGCGGACGTCGCCGTGTTGTAGCCCGCCGTCCCGACGAGGTCGGTCGTGGTGATGCCCAGAGTGTCGCCGTTGGACGGGGCCGCCACGAGGATGGCTGCGCCCGGTTCGGCTTACCAGGACTGCCGACCTTGGTTGTCGATCGCCGTCACCGCGATCGTGAACCGCGAGTTCGCGTAGCCGTCGTAGTTGACATTATCGTTGCTATCGAGGCCGTTGCCCGCCGACCAGACATAGATTGCACCGAGACCGCCGCGGCCCTCGGTGACGCCCCGCTCGAGGGCCGCGAGCGTCAACGGGCCGGGTCCGGAGACCTGGGTGCCGCTGTCGTCGGGTCCCCAGCTGTTGCTGTAGATGTCGATGTCGGCCAGCGCGTAGGTGAGGGCCGTCGCCTCCATCAGGTCGTCGGCGGGCCCGGCGATCAGCCGCAGGCCGGCGAGCGAGGCTCCAGGCGCGGCCCCGGAACCGCCGAGCCCGTTGTTGCCGGTCGCCGCCGCCACGCCGCCGGCCGCCGTGCCGTGGGCGTCGGTGCTGATGGGAGTCGGGTCCGGATCGTCGTCGTTGAAGTCGTAGCTTGCCGCGGCGACGTAGTGCGAGACGAGGTCGGGATGGGCATGCTGCAGGCCGTCGTCCACGATCGCGATCGTGACGCCGGTGCCGAGGTAGGCGTCCCACACGCCCGTGACATCCGCGTCCTCGCCCGCAGTTCCGCCGCCCTGGCCGGTGTTGCGCAGGTGCCACTGGTTGACGAACAGCGGGTCGTTCGGCACGAGTCGTGGCTGCTGTTGTCGAGCCACGAGTGGATAGGCTGCGACGAGCCCATGCGAGCGATTGGTGGTCGCGGCCGAGAGCGTTCCCGGGATCGATCCGGCCGCGGCCTGGGGAAACTCCCAGATGAACGTGTCGGCGACGATTCCGGTCGGCCGGGTCGCGGTGGCTCCCGCCACCGCGGCGGCCGCCGCCACGTCGGTGCCGGGCGACATCCGCACGACCCAACGGATGGCCTGCGCCTCTTCGAGCGGAGTCGCGTTCACGAGCGCAGCGGCCCGGGCGAAGGCGGCGTCTTCGACCACCATGCCGCCGGGGTTTGGGGAGACCGATAAGGCAAGTCGCCGCTCGAGCAGTTCGCCCCGCAACGGAGCCTGCCGACGCCGCGAACGACGGGGACGCCAAACGCGGGAGGGAAAAAAGGTCATGAGCGTCTCGCTGCGTGCTGAGAGTAGCGACTACAAATGGCCCCGCGTGGACGCACATGCTACCGTCGCCCCTCGCGGCACTCCACGAACGGGTGGTCTACGGAGCGGTTTGATCGGGAACGGGTCCGCCCTCGCCTGCGAACGCAGTGGCCAAACGCGGCCCAGGTCGATTTTTTGGCGGCGTGCGGCCCGCTCTAGAGAGCGACAGGGCAGGCGAACCGACGGGCCGCGGGGAAGTCAAACATGCCGGGGTGGAGCACGGTGGCGATGACCTCCAGCGAATCGACGAGCCGTGGGCCGGGGCGGTTGAGCAGGTGATGTCCGTCGACCGCCCACAACCGGCCCTCGCGGGTGGCCCGCAGCGGCGCGAGTACCCGGCGGACGTCAGGGGTGGCGGCTTCGCGCAGCGTGCGGTCGAGCGTGAAACCGCAGGGCGAGAGGATCACGACGTCGGGGTCGGCCGCGGCCACGGTGCCCCAATCGATCCAGTGAGAATGCTCGCCCTCGCGGCCCAAGCAATCGTCGCCGCCGGCCGTGCGCACGAGTTCCGGGGTCCAGTGGCCGGCCGCCATGGGCGGATCGAGCCACTCGATCATCGCGACCCTCCACCTCGTCGCCCCGGCACGGCTGAGGGTCGCGACGCGGCAGGCGATCGAGTCGCAGCGGGATTGGAGCCGGGAAACGAGCTCGCGGGCCCGGGGCAGCATGTTGACGGCTTCCCCCACGGTGATGATGTCGGACCACAGTCCGCTCAGCGAAGATGCCGACAGGGACACGACCCTGACGGAATGCCCGGAGCGCTGGACGGCGAGATCCACCTCGTCCCGAGAGATTGCGCACACTCCGCAGGTTGCCTGGGTGAGCACGACTTCTGGGCGCAGGGCGGCTAGTCTGTCGACATCCAGCGAAAAAAGGGCGCCCGCCGCCTGTTCGCGAGCCTGTTGGACCGCGGCGTGGATCTCCCGGCTCGAGGCGGTTGGGTCAAGCCGCGGCGTCGTCAGGGCAGGTGCCGACAGGGTTTCCGGCGGCCAGTCGCATTCGTGCGACCTTCCCACCAGGCGTCCCCCCGCGCTGAGGGCCCAGGCGATTTCCGTGGCGGCCGGAAACAGCGAGACGATGGAAACCGCGGGATCCTTCATGGTGACGTGTTCCGGCTACCGGGTTTTCAACGCTCTCCGTCGCGGCCGGTGGTTTGAACGGTTTGTGGCCGGCTCCCGCCCCGGGGCTGCCGTGGGTCGGTTCGCCAGTGGGCCGGTTCGCCAGAAGGTAGCGATCGGCCGGTTTTTCCGCCGTATTCGGCCCTACCCGTTGCTTGCCGCCTTGAAAATACCCTGCTACCCTCGAACTTTCTGAGCAGGGATGCGTATTTGATGCAACGCGTTCTCCCGCCAAGGGTACGAGCCGCCCGATGCCATCGGGAACCGGTCGCGTAAGTGGCGTAGGGGATGACGTGTGACCAATAGGTGACGGCCGGGCGGGGTCCGCCGAGCGGCTGGTGCCGGTAGTGACGAAGATACGTTCGAGGAACATCCCTCCCCCTCCCGGCGGTCCAATGCGCAGATCACCACGTTCGTCGTCCTTGGGCAGGCTGTTTGGGAAGCGTCGGGTTCGGCGCCAGGGCGCGGTCCGGCACGGACGTCAGCGCGGAATCGCATCGCCACCCGAACGGCTCGAGCACCGGCGTGTGATGGCGTTCGACCTCGTCGCCGCCTATGCCGACAGCGTGACGCCGTTCTACGTCAAGGATGCCAGCCCGGCGGTCGTCTCGCTCGGCGAGGCTCCGCAGCAGATCACGCTGCGGTTCAGCCCGGGAGTGCGGATCGATCCGGCGACACTCGCCGGCAACGTGACGATCGTCAGCGCGGCGGGTGGTGGGCCCGTGGACGTTGGCCTCTCGGTCGACGACTTGCCCAACCAAAACCAGGTGGTTGTGCGGTTCAAGGAGGCGCTGCCGGACGGCTCGTACCAGATCAACGTCGGCGCCGGCCTGCGGTCGCTGGCCCCGGCCGACTCTGCTGCGGCGACGACGGTGAACGTCCGGCTCGACCTGGGCGCGTTCGTGGTGGGCGTTGTGCCTCAACCGGTGGTCCGGGGCGCCTCGGGCCCTCTGAGCCAGTCCCGCGGCCAGATCCACGTCTACTTCAATACCGAGGATCCGCTGCTGGCGTCAGCGGTCCAAAACCGCGGTTTCTATCGCCTGATCCAGGTCGATCCGGCGACGAATGCCGAGGGGGCCGCCGTAAGCCCCACAGGTGTCACGTACGACCCGACGACGGGACGGGCCACGCTGTTCTTCGGGGCGGCCCTTCGTGACGCCGTTGGCCTGTATCGGCTGGAGATCGGCGGTGCAGCGGCCGTGGCACCGGTGGTGTTCGCGGCGGGCGGGGACGACAACTCGAGCTTCACGACGGCTCGCAATCTCAGCACGCTGAGTTCGGCGGGCGTCCAGATCGATGCCTCGATTGATGCAAGGGCGACGCTGCCGACGCCGGTGGGGAATCTCGAGTTTCCCGTCCAGCCGGGTGCGCTCGATACCCCCGGCCAACGAGACGTTCCGGTGGACAGCGGCACCCACGGCACGCCGGCGTTCGCGGTCGTCGATCAAGCCACGGGCATCACCACCGTGCGGTACGACTTCCGCGATGTGATCGGCCAGGATCCGCAGGGCAACGACCTGCAAAACGTGATCACCGAGGCCCAAAAGCAGCGGGCCCGGGAGATCTTCGAACTCTTCAGCCTGCAATCGGGCCTGCGGTTCGTCGAGGTCGACTACAACCCCTTTGTACCGTCCCTGATGGTGGCCACGGGCGACCTGCGGGCCTTCTCCCCGAACATCCCGGCTGGCTCCGTGGCCGGGCTCGGTGGCGGTGCCGGGGCGCTGATGAACTCGCTCATCAACTGGGGCGACAGCGAGTACGGGGGCGGTTGGTTCGGGGTGGCCATGCACGAAATCGGCCACGCCCTGGGCCTGCAGCACACCTACGACCTGCCCTCGATCATGGGCGCCGATCTCGGGGGCGAACCGATCTTCCCCGGCGACTACGACATCGAGCACCTCCGGCAGCTTTATCCGCCCAATGGTTCGGACATCGACGTTTACCGGTTCACGCTCGCCGAGGCTGGCCGCTTCACCGCCGAGACGGTGGTCGCCCGCCCGGGTCAGCCGATCACCAGCCGGCTCGACACGGTGATCTCCCTCTACAAGGAGGAGGTCGTCGGCGGGCGGGCGGTGCGGACGCTCGTGGCCCGCAACGACGACTACTACGGCCGCGATTCGTTCGTCGGCCTGGATCTCGGGGCCGGCAACTACTTCGTTGCGGTCACGAGCACGGGCAATACCGCCTTCGACCCGGCCATCAGCGACTCCGGCGCCAATGGCCGAACCGACGGTGCCTACAGGCTCAATCTCGGGTTCACGCCGGCGTCCGCGTCCGCGAACACGATCGTCGATCTCTCTGGCAGGCCCGTCGACGGCGATCGAGACGGGGTGGCGGGCGGCGTGTTCCGGTTCTGGTTCAACGCCGCGGCGTCGGCCAGCACGATCTACGTCGACAAGTCAAGCCCGGTTGCAGGAAGCGGTGACGGCACACTCGCCAATCCCTACAAGACGATCCAGGCCGCACTGAGCGCTGTGCAGCCATCGACCAGGCTGATCCGGATCGCAGGCACCGCGGCCGCTCCGTATCAGATCGGCACCGATCTCTCCAGTCGGCCGCTCGCGGACGGGGCCACCTTCGACGTGCCGGCCAACGTCACGGTCATGATCGACGGCGGTGCCGTGTTCAAGCTACGGGCCGCCAACATCGATGTCGGCAGTTCGTCGCAGCTCGTGTCGCGGGCGGGCGCCGCGCTCCAAGTGCTCGGCGTGCCGGCGACCCGCTCGTACGCCGGCTCGCAGGTCACGTTCACGTCCTGGTACGACGACACCATCGGCGGCAACTCCGACGGTTTCGGGCCGGCCGTCCAGTCGGGGCAGTGGGGTGGCCTCGTGCTGCGGCAGGATTCCGATGCCGCGTCGAGGCGGGCCTTCGTCAACTCGGTCACCGGCGCCGACATCCGCTACGGGGGCGGCCAGGTGCGGGTCGATTCGCAGCTGGATTCCTACGCGCCGGTGCAGCTCGAGAGCACCCGGCCGACGGTGCTCTTCAACAGGATCCGGTTCAGCGCCGGGGCCGGGATCGCCGCCACGCCCAATAGCTTTGAGGACACTGGCGACCGCGTCGGACCTGAGTTGCGGGGTAACCGCCTGACGGATAACTCCGTCAACGGCCTGTTCGTCAAGATCGAGACGCAGTTTGGCACGCCTCTCGATCGGCTCGACGTCCCGGCGCGACTCAAGAGCACCGACATCGTGTACGTGATCCAGGAGAACCTGGTGATCAACGGCGGCGCCGGTGGCTACGTCGAGGTCGGCGGCGTGGAGCAGGCCCGTCGGACGGGACGGCTGGCGTTCGACGCGGGTGTGGTCGTCAAGCTCCAGGGCTCGCGGATCGAACTCGAGCGGGGTACCGCGCAACTCATCGCCGAAGGTGCCCCTGGCAAGTCGGTGATCTTCACGAGCTTGGGCGACAACCGCTACGGAGCCGGCGGCTCGTTCGACACCAACGGCAACGTGCCCGACAAGTTCGACACCGTGGGCCGCGCGATCGGCACGCTGACGGTCGGCGACTGGGGCGGCATCATCGTCAACGCGGGCGCCCGGGCGAGCATCGACCGGGCCTACTTGGCGTTCGGCGGCGGCGAGACCCCGATCGAGGGCGGCTTCGACCGGTTCAACGCGCTGGAGGTCCATCAGGGCGACCTGCGGCTGGCCAACAGCCGGGTGGAGAACAACGCAGCCGGGACGGCCTCGTCGAACCGCACGGGCCGGGGCGGCAACGACGCGGCGACCGTGTACGTGCTTGGGTCGCAGTCGATCATCGTGGGGAACGACTTCCGCTCGAACCTGGGGGCGGTCATCAGCGTCAACGCCAACGCACTCGCGGACGTGCAGCGGGGCGACGCCGGCCGCAGCACGGGCGGGATCGACCGCGCCACCGGCTACGACGACAACTTCGGGCCGCTCGTCCGCGCCAACCGGCTGTCGTACGGCGTCGGGGGCCAGGCGACCGCCGGGATGGTCGTGCGCGGCGGCGAGATCACCGTCGAGAGCGTCTGGGACGACGTCGACATGGTCCACGTGCTCCAGGATGAGATCGTCGTCCAAAACTTCCACACGGCCACGGGTGTGAGACTTCTCAGCCGGCCTGACGCCAGCTTGGTGGTGAAGCTCGCCGGGCCGGAGGCGGGCTTCACGGCGGCCGGCGAGAACCTCGACATCGCCGACCGGATCGGCGGCACCGTGCAGGTGGTGGGCCAGCCCAGCTTCCCCGTCATCCTGACGTCGCTGCGGGACGACACGGCCGGTGCCAGCATCGATCCGCTCGGCCGGTTGGTGACCGACACCAACGTCGACGGCTCGGCCACGGTGCCGGCCGCCGGCGATTGGCGGAGCCTGCTGTTCCTGCCATTCTCGAACGACCGCAACGTCACCATCCTGACCGAGGCCGAGAAGGCATATACCGCGGGGATCGACGCGAACGCGACCACGAACGACGCCCAAAACCTCGGTGTCTTGGCCCCGAACTTCGCCACCGGCACCAACAGCTGGGAGTCGGCCCAGGAAAAGAGCGGCGACGAGAATCGCCGGCTCGGCTTCGAGGTTCATGGGAACGTGGCGTTCGACGACGCCTCCGACCGCGACGTCTTCACGTTCATAGGCTACGCCGGCTCGGAGGTCTGGATCGACCTTGACAAGACGAGCCCCGCGCTCGATGCGATGGTGGAGGTTCTCGACGCGGCGGGCAACGTGCTGGCCAGGTCGGCCGATTCGGTCGCGGAGGGGGGCGTGGCTCAGGGCGAGATCGTGCAAGACGCCGTGGGCGGCACGAGCGTGACCTACCAGTTCGCGCCCGATGGGCTGACCACGGGCGAGTTCAGTCTGCTGCCGGGCACGCTCAGCGGCGTGATCTACGAGATCCTCCCGGGGCTGATACCGGTGCCAGTGGCCATTCAGACGTTCTCGGTGAACGCCGTCGG
Organism: Pirellulales bacterium; assembly: GCA_964201845.1. Classification (GTDB taxonomy): domain Bacteria; phylum Planctomycetota; class Planctomycetia; order Pirellulales; family UBA1268; genus QWPN01. Next base: position 4,409 of record CAXNGP010000001.1, on the reverse strand, counting down.
CGCGATCACCTTCCAAAACGTTCTGGGCCGCGACCTGCTGGGCACGCCGAATGGGGCGCCCGTTGCCCAGGGGGGCACGGGCGAATACGCCACGGGTGGCTCACTAAATCTCGTGACGGGCCGACTCACGCTCACCTACAGCGGCGGTGGAATCGGCGAGACTGCGATCGAGGTGCGTTACTCGTACGGCACGCCTGCGCTCACGGCGGTCGCGGGCGCGGCCCAGACGCTCGCCAAGGAAACGTGGCGCGGTGGCGACTACTTCACGCAGAACGCCCGGGACGCCGGCATGCGGCTGATCCTGCCGGGCGCCCAGGGTGTTCAAAACCGCTACTACGTGCGTGTTCGGAGCCAGCCGCGGTACGAGCCCGTGGCGACCGGTGTGACGAACGGCACCGTGGCCGCCACGACGGCGGCGCAGTACCGCTCCGACCTCTCCAACCCGGCGCTCCTCGACGCCGGTGCGACGAGCGGCCGCTACGAACTCCGCATCCGGCTGCGGCAGCGGGACGAAAAGCCCGGCTCCACCGTCCGGTATGCCGACGTCCGCTATCCCACGGTCGGAATCGACGTTCAGGGACTGCCGAGCAACTCGCCGCTCGTGTCGGACACGGGCGAGAACCCCACCGATAACAATAACACGTTCGCGACGGCGCAGTACGTCGGCAACGTCCTCGAGAGCAATCGTGGTGCGCTGAGCGTGGGCGGCACGATCGCTGCCGAGGGGGATGTCGACTGGTACACGTTCGCGCTCAACTACGAGCAGTTGCAGAGCATCGGTGGCGTCAACGACGGGCCGTATTCGTGGGCCACGATGTTCGACATCGACTACGCGGACGGGTTCCGGGGCGACCTGACGATCTCGGTGTTCGACTCGACGGGCACGCTGCTCTACGTCGGCCGCGACTCGGACGTCTCCGATGACCAGCCGGGCACGTCGCAGGGCAACGACTTCGACGATCTGTCGAAGGGCTCCATTGGCAAACTCGATCCATTCATCGGCACGGTCAACCTCACGGCCGGCGGCCCGACCGGCAGTGGCGGCGGCGACACCGGCCTGCCGCCGACTGCTCCCAATCCCGCCAATCAGCTTCGTTACTACGTGGCGATCTCGTCGAACGAGCGGCTGCCGACGCAGCTCAATGCCACGTTTGGCAGTGCTGCCGCCAACACGCTCCTGCGGCTCGAGCCGATCGCCAGCGTCGACCGGATCGTGACCGACCGGATCGGCACGGGCCTTCCGCCCGAGGAAGCGCTGATCGACACGACCGACCTCGAGACCTATGTCACGCCCTTCACGCTCTCCGACGTGACGCTGTTTGTGATGACGGGCAGTTCGCTCGTCACGGTTGACGCGATGCGGGGCGGCGTGGAGACGACGCTCGTGGGCAACTACGGCCCCGCCACGACGACGGGCGACATGGTCATGCGGTCGGACGGCAATCTGTACGTCTACCGGGGCGTCAACGGCAACACGACCACGGCCGGACAACTGGGCCTCGTCGACACCGGGACCGGAGCGGTGACCGTCATCGGCAACGACCAGATCGCAGATCCTGTCCAGACCACGCAGACCAACGTGGCTGCCCGGCAGGCAGGAGTGGTCAACGTCACCACGTTCCAACTCGCCCAGGAAGACCTGGTGCCTCCTCCGACTGCCGCCATCACCGGCTCGGTCCGGCTCTCGTTCCTCGACACGACGGTGACTCCCAACGTGCAGCGGACTGGCACCTGGACGTTCACTGCGACGCCCGGTGGCTTCCAGGCCACGCTCCCGCTCACGTTCGGGCCGGAGGTCTCCGTCAACGGGCCCACCGGAAACACGCCCTCCGGGACGATCGACCTCGATACCGGTTTGATTTCGATCAGCTGGGCGGCGCCGGTGAATGGGGCCGACGTCCAACTTCCCACCGTCACCTACTCGTTCGCGTTCAGCAGTCTCCAGACGGACGCCGTGGATGCCGTGGCCTGGCGGCGGGCGGGTGTGGCCGATTACCAGGATCTCGTCTATTCGGTATGGGATCCGGGGGCGAATCGGTCGGTCCTCTATCTCGCCGATCCCGCCAACGGGTCCTCAGCCTACGTGGATCTCCAGAACTGGGGCCTTCAGGGGCCGCTCAATGCGGTTGGTCGCACCACGGGCATGGCGTGGCTTAACGGCACGCTCTACGGCGTGGACACGACGGGGCGGTTCTTCACGATCAATGGCATCGACGACGGCAACTTCACGGTCACGACGAACGTGATCGACACGATCCTCGACGGCAACGGCAATCCGATCGCATTTCAGGGTCTCGCGGTCGGCCCGCAGAACCTCGAGGACGGCTTCTACGCCGACTTCCTGTTCGCCGTCGACGGCACCGGCAACCTCTATTGCTTCGACACCAACGGTGCCTTGCAGGACGTGTTCGATTCCGACGGTGACGCGATCGCGGACGCATTTTCAATCGCATCGGGCGCCGGCGCAGCCCGCGGCTTGGCCTTCTCGCCGCTCGACCTCAACATGTGGCACCCCACGACGCGCCGGGGTGCTGATGCCGGCGGTGGCGGCCTGAGCATGTACTTTGGCTTCGAGCAGTATGCGGCTGCGAACCCTCCGTACGGCGGCTACTCGCCCGTGAACGGCCAGTACGGAGCGAATCTCGCCACTTGGCAGCAGGATCTCAGCTTGAATCCTGCCATCAATAACAACTACAACCTTCCCGGCGGGGCCTACGGCAGCCTGACGACGAACCCGTTCAACCTCCAGGGGTACACCTACACCGACAAGGCCACGCTGTACTTCGACTACTGGCTCTCCACGCAGAACGCCGCCAGTAATACCGATGGGATGCGGGACAGCGCCCGGGTGCTCGCCTCGATCGACGGGGGCCTCACCTGGGAACTCGTGGCCACCAACAACGCCACGCGGTCGGCCATCGACACGAGCAACGCGGAACTGCCGGCGTTCACGTCGGTGTCGTCGAAGCTCTCGAACGACCAGCTGATCGACAATCAGCACGTCCAGGAGCTCTTCGACACCGGCAGCTGGCGGCAGGCTCGGGTCGACCTCGGCAAGTTCGCCGGCCAGGCGGACGTCCGGCTGCGGTTCGACTTCAGCACGGCCGGCGAGTTCGACGCGACCCAGGAGGACGGCAACGGAAACCTGCTCAACGACATCACCGGCCTCGCGGGCACCACCGGCAACTACAACAGCCCGGAGCGGGGCCAGAACAACCAGTTCGAGGGCTTCTATGTCGACGACTTGGTGATCGGGTTCGCGGAGCGGGGCGAGGCCGTGACCGGGGCCACCGCGGCCGCCACCACGTTCTTCGACCTGAACACTCCCGGCCCGACGGACACCGTGGCTGCCCAGGTGCTCAACGGCCCGTACCAGCTCGAGATTCGCCGAGGCACGGAACTCGGGTCGGTCACGCTGCCCGACGGCACCACGATTCCTGAGACGATCGACACCAACGACCGGCTGATTGCGCAGCGGTCCACGACCGGTGGTTTCGGCGCCAAGTTGGGTGACGGCAACCAGCCGCGTGAGCAGGGGCAGTTCCTCGTGGATGGGAACATCATCACGAGCGCCTCGCAGTATGGCATTCGGATCGATGCCGCTGCCCGCGACGGCGGTAGCAACGCGCCGCACCCCGGCACGCCGCGGATGTTGCCGACGCTCAACAACCAGCGGCTGGCGGCGGGGGCCGTGGTGGCCAACAACGTCGTGGCCCGGGCCGGGCTGGCCGGGATTCTGTTCAGCGGCGACCCGAACACGGGGAACGTGCCGGTGGCGGCGGTACCCTTCGGCCGGATCGTCAACAACACAATCTACGGCGGTGAAACGGCCCGCGGTACGGGCATCCAGGTGACCGACAACGCCGGGCCCACGCTGCTCAACAACCTGTTCGTGAACCTCGCTCAGGGCATCACGGCCGACGGCTCGTCGAGCGGCCGTACCGTGGTGGGCACGTCGGCCTACTGGAACTCGACGGGGGCCAGCGGCGTAGCGGAGAACAACGCCATCACGCTGACCTCGAACCCGTTCGTGAACCCGTCGAAGAACAACTTCTACCTCGTGGCCGGGTCGCGGGCGATCGACAGCTCGCTCGACTCGCTCCAGGATCGCAACGATTTCGTGCAGGTGAACTCGCCGATCGGGATTCCGGCGTCGCCGATCATCTCGCCGGAGCGGGACCTCTACGGCCAACTCCGCAGCGACGACCCGGGCGTCACGAATCTGTCGGGCCTCGGCAACAACGTCTTCATGGACCGCGGCGCGATCGACCGCGTGGACTTCAACCAGCCGTTCGCCCAGCTCGTCAACCCGCTCGACGGCAGCCCTGCCGACCAGAACACGAGCCCCGACGCCGTCTGGCTCTGGGGGGCCGACTCACGGGGCCTGACCCGTTTCGAGTTGCAACTCG